>NZ_JBYTEQ010000018.1:0-123971 GCF_058792115.1 Cellulosimicrobium sp. EB106-03-01-XG111 | reverse complement strand
TGCTTGGAGTGGTGCAGCTCCATGATCCGCCCGGAGATGTGCGGCTCGAGCGCACCGTAGTCGTAGGACAGCTCGGGCAGGGTGTAAGCGGGCATCCGGATGTACCTCCTGGTACGGACCGCCGGAGGTCGCCCGACGGTCCCTGGGTCGTGAGCTGACGGTGTCCCTGCCGCCTCACGCGGGCGCTGCAGCGCCCCCGGGGCAGAGACGACGATGACCCGCGACCTGCCCACCAGGAAGAGGGGGCTGGTCGCGGGTCATCGTCCTACTGTGCAGGAACCTCGGGGTCAGCGCTCGTCGGCGCCCTTCTCCGGCTCCACGAGGTCTCGACCGCCGCCGACGGGGGCGGTGCCTGCCTCGATCTGCTCGCGGCTGGTGCTCTCGAGGGCGTCGTGCTCGCCGTGCGAGTGCGCGGCGGCGAGCTCGGCGGGCGTCACGGGCTCGATGCGGTCCTCGTAGAAGAACCGCGACAGGCGCTGGAGGCGCTTGTCCTTCTTGTAGCCCTTGCGGCGCACGCCGCGGGAGTCCGTCGCCGGCTCGATCTCGAGCGGGGCGTGGGCGGAGTAGTTGACCCGCAGCCAGCGCTCCTGCTCGTCGAGCGGACGGTGCACCTCGATGTACTCGCCGTGCGCGAACCGCACGATCCGGCCCGTCTCGTGGCCGTGCAGCACGAGCTCGCGGTCCTTGCGCTGCAGGCCGAGGCAGATGCGCTTCGTGACCCAGAACGCGAACCAGGGACCCACGAAGATCAGGATCCGGAAGGCCCACGTGATCGTGTTGATCGACATGTGGAAGTGCGTCGCGATGAGGTCGTTCGACCCGGCGAGCGCCAGGATGATGAACGCGGTGAGGAAGGCGACGCCCAGGCCGGTGCGGACGGGCACGTTGCGCGGACGGTCGAGGACGTGGTGCTCCCGCTTGTCCTTCGTCACCGCGGACTCGAGGAACGGGTAGACGAAGAGGAAGGTGAACAGCAGACCCGGGACGACCACCGCGGGGATGAGGACGTTCAGCGACAGCGTGTAGCCGCCGATCACGAACTCCGTCTGCCCCGGCATGAGTCGCAAGGACCCTTCGAGGAACAGCATGTACCAGTCGGGCTGGGCTCCCGCGGATACCGGGGACGGGTCGTAGGGGCCGTAGTTCCACACGTTGTTGATCGCCATCGTGCCGCCCATGAGGGCGAGGATGCCGAACACGACGAAGAAGAAGCCGCCGGCCTTCGCGACGTACACGGGGAACAGCGGGAAGCCGACCACGTTGGTGTCCGTGCGGCCGCCACCGGGGTACTGCGTGTGCTTGTGCAGCACGACGAAGAACAGGTGGAGCGCGACGAGCGCGAGGATCAGGCCGGGCACCAGGAGGATGTGGACCGTGAAGAGCCTCGGGATGATGTGCTCGCCCGGGAACTCGCCGCCGAAGATGAAGTACGACATGTACGAGCCGATGAGCGGGATCGCCTTGACGACGCCGTCGGTGATGCGCAGGCCGTTGCCCGACAGGACGTCGTCGGGCAGCGAGTAGCCGGAGAAGCCGGCGGCGAGGCCCATGATCATGAGCAGCATGCCGACGAGCCAGTTGACCTCGCGGGGCTTGCGGAACGCGCCCGTGAAGAACACGCGCATCATGTGCGTGACGATCGACGCCATGAAGATGAGCGCGGCCCAGTGGTGGATCTGCCGCATGAGCAGGCCGCCGCGGACCTCGAACGACATGTGCAGGGTCGACGCGAACGCGTCGGACATGAGCACGCCGTCCATGGACGCGGGCTCGCCGTGGTAGGTCACCAGGGACATGCTCGGGACGAAGAACATCGTCAGGAAGATGCCGGTGAGGATCAGGACGACGAACGAGTAGAGCGCGATCTCGCCCAGCAGGAACGACCAGTGGTCGGGGAAGACCTTGCGCGCGAACTCCTTGACCGCGACACCGATGCCGGTGCGCTGGTCGAGGTAGTCCGCGGCCTTCCCGGCGGGGGTCGTCGGCGCGGCTGACTTCGGTGCGGCCGCCCGAGGTGCGGCGGTTCCGGTGCTGGTGGTCACTTCAGACGCTCCCAGAAGCTCGGGCCGATGGGCTCGTGGAAGTCGCTCTGCGCGACCAGGTAGCCCTCGTCATCAACGGTGATCGGCAGCTGCGGCAGGGGCCGCTTCGCGGGGCCGAAGACCACCTTGGCGCTGTCGGCCACGTCGAACGTCGACTGGTGGCACGGGCACAGCAGGTGGTGCGTCTGCTGCTCGTAGAGAGCGACGGGGCAGCCGACGTGCGTGCAGATCTTGGAGAACGCGACGATGCCGTCGTACGACCAGCTCTCCCCGGCGGGGGCCTGCTCGGACACGATGTCGCGCGGGTCGAGACGGACCAGGAGGACGACGGCCTTGGCCTTCTCCGTGATCCACTCGTGGGACTGCATCTCCTCCTGCGAGGCCTCGGGGATGACGTGGACCACCGAGCCGATGGTGACGTCGGCGGCCTTGATGGGCCGGCCCGAGGGGTCGATCGCGAGGCGCGTGCCCCGCTGCCAGAGGGTGTGCTTGAACTTGGAGACGTTCCAGTCGCCGCCGACGCTCCCGACGAGCGGGACCGCGATGGTGAGCGGGAAGAGCGCGAGGGCGGAGATGACCGCGCCCTTGAGGACGCCGCGGCGGGCGATGCCCGAGTCCTTGACGCCCGCGTCGAGCTCGGCGAGCGCGGCGGTGCGCGTCTCGGGGTCGCTCGCGATGGGGTGGCGCTCGTCCACCTTCTCGTGGTCGGACATGAGGACCTTGGCCCAGTGCACCGCGCCGAGGCCGATGCCGAGGAGGGCGAACGCGATGGCGACGCCGAGCGTCACCGTCGAGAGGCGCACGCCCGCGGTGGTCCCGTCCGGCGGGATCACGAAGTAGACGACGAGGGCCGCGATGGTGCCGATGACGGAGATCCCGAAGAGGGCCGCGACCTGACGCTCGGCGCGCTTCGACGCCTTCGGGTCGCGGTCGGCCATCCGGCTCTTGTGCTCCGGCAGACCGGGGTCCGGGAACGTGTCGAGGGTGCCGTGCTCCTCGCGGTGCCCGACCTCGCGGTGCGAGGACTCGGACGAGCGGGGGCTCTGGTAGTCGCTCACGAGGACTTCGCTCCGATCCACACTGCGGCCCCGATGAGGAGGCCCATTCCGACGATCCAGGCCCACAGGCCCTCGCTGACGGGGCCGAGGGACCCGAGCGACAGGCCGCCGGCCGAGCCGTCGCGCTGCTCGGCGAGGAAGGCGATGACGTCCCGCTTCTCCTCCGGCGTCACGGTGGCGTCGTTGAAGACCGGCATCGACTGCGGACCGGTGAGCATCGCCTGGTAGATGTTCCGCTCCGAGGTGTCCCACAGCGGGGGAGCGAACTTGCCCTCGGAGAGGGCACCGCCCGCACCGATCGCGTTGTGGCACATCGCGCAGTTGGTGCGGAAGACCGCGGCACCGTTCGCCGGGTCGCCGAGCGCGGCGTCGACCTGCTCGTCCGTGGGGATCGCGGGGCCGGCGCCGAGCGACGCGACGTAGGCGGCGAGCTGCGCCGTCTGCTCCTCGTCGAACTGGCGCGGCTTCTGGATGGCCTGCGGACCGTCCATCTGCATGGGCATGCGGCCGGTGGACACCTGGAAGTCGACCGACGCGGCGCCGACGCCGACGAGCGAGGGCGCGGTGGCCGTGCCCTCGGCGTTCGGGCCGTGGCACGTGGCGCAGTTGGCCTGGAACAGCTTCTGGCCGGTCTCGATGTCCTCGGTGCTGGCGGTCTCGGCGTTGGCCGAAGTCGGGGCAAAGGCGGCGTAGACGCCACCGGTGACCAGCAGCGCCAGCAGCAGCAGCACGACCGGCGCGAAGCGGTGGTGTCTGCGGGCGGCGAGTGCCTTCACGAAATGATCCTCGTCTCGCAGGTGGGGGAGCAGGGGGCGGGTGGGCGGTCCGGGGCGGACCCCGGGCGGGTCGTCAGCGCAAGATGTAGATCACAAAGAAGAGCGCGATCCACACGACGTCGACGAAGTGCCAGTAGTAGGACGTGACGATGGCCGTCGTGGCCTCGTGGTGCCCGAAGTTCTTGGCCGAGAACGAGCGGCCGAGAAGGAACAGGAAGGCGATCAGGCCGCCGACGACGTGGAGGCCGTGGAACCCGGTCGTGATGTAGAAGACGGAGCCGTAGGGCGTCGAGGAGATCGACACGCCGTGCTCGACGAGCTCGGCGTACTCGAAGATCTGACCACCGATGAAGAACGCGCCCATGAGGAACGTCAGCGTCATCCACTCGTTCATCCCCCAGCGGTTCACCTGGAAGATGGATCCGGTGCGCACGGGCTGGAAGCGCTCGGCGGCCCACACGCCCATCTGGCACGTCACCGACGACAGCACCAGGACGGTCGTGTTGATCGCCGCGAAGGTCAGGTTGAGCTTGTCCGCCTCGAGGGCCCACTCGTCGGCGGGCATCACGGAGCGGACCGTGAAGTACATGGCGAAGAGGCCGGCGAAGAACATGAGCTCGCTGGCCAGCCACACGATCGTCCCGACCGAGACGGGGTTCGGTCGGTTGACGCTCACGTGCTGATGGGCGTGGGGGGCAGCCGTTGCGGTCGACACAGGAGCCATTATGGCCGACGAACCTCAGCTTCGCGGCACGCAGACGGCCGCCCGGAGGCGGTGAATCTCACAATGTCTCCAGAACTTCCCACGGAGACCTGCACTTGGTGACGGAAACCGTCCGAGTGCCATGAAACCGGTGTGCCCGCCGCACGGGCCAGGGCCCTTGGTCCCCGGTCCGGCGCCGGTCGGCGCGCGACCCGCCCCAGGGGTGCTGCGAAGCCCTCCGACGTGCCAAGATGCCAGTCGGGACCTGCGTCCGCCACACGCGGCGGCACGCGCTCCCGGGCCCATCCCAGGGAACGACGAAGGCGACGGTGACGACGATGACGACGACCGTGACGACGACGCACGGGGACACGGACGTGACCCCGCGCGCGCCGCGCATCCTGCTCTACAGCGACGACGTGACCGTGCGCGAGCAGGTGCGGCTCGCCGTCGGGCGATGGCTGGGCGCGGGGCAGCCGGAGATCGAGTGGCACGAGGTGGCCACCCCGGCGGCGGTCGTGGCGTCGGCGGACGCCGGCGGGTGGGACCTGCTGGTCCTGGACGGCGAGGCCGACAAGGCCGGGGGCATGGGCCTGTGCCGCCAGCTCAAGAACGAGATCTACGCCTGCCCGCCGGTCCTGGTCCTCACCGGCAGGCCGCAGGACGGTTGGCTAGCATCGTGGTCGCTCGCCGACGACGCGGTGCCCCGGCCGTTCGACGCGGTCGCGCTCCAGCGTGCCGTCGCCGACCTGCTGCGCGCCTCCGGCACGCGGTAGCCGACCAGGAGACCGACCAGCCGAAGGGCCACCCGTGACCGCCACCCCGCATCCTGCCGCCTCGACCACGAGCGACTCGACGGGTGCGGGCCTCACCTGGCCCGGGCTGCTCACCGAGCTCGTCGCGGGGAACGACCTCGACGCCGAGCGCACCGCGTGGGCCATGGACCAGGTGATGTCGGGCGAGGTCTCGCCGGTGAAGCTCGCGAGCTTCCTCGTCGCGCTGCGGGCGAAGGGCGAGACGGTCGCCGAGCTCACGGGCCTCGCGGACGCGATGCTCGCGCACGCGAGCCGGTTCTCCGTGGACGGGCCAGCCGTGGACATCGTGGGCACGGGCGGCGACCGCGCCCACACCGTGAACATCTCGACCATGGCGTCGCTCGTCATCGCGGGCGCGGGCGTGCGCGTCGTCAAGCACGGCAACCGCGCCGCGACGTCGTCGTCGGGCGCCGCGGACGTGCTCGAGGAGCTCGGCATCCGGCTCGACCACGGGCCCGACCGCGTGGCGCGCATCGTGCAGGAGGCGGGGATCACCTTCTGCTTCGCCATGGTGTTCCACCCGTCGATGCGGCACGCCGGCGTCGCGCGCAAGGAGCTCGGCATCCCGACCGCGTTCAACGTGCTCGGCCCTCTGACGAACCCGGCGCAGCCGCGTGCGGCGGCGATCGGCGTGGCCGACGCCCGGATGGCGCCGCTCATCGCCGGCGTGCTCGCCGGGCGCGGCACGTCGGCGCTCGTGTTCCGCGGCGACGACGGCCTCGACGAGCTCGCGGCGACCGGTGGCGCCACGGTGTGGGAGGTGCGCGACGGCGTCGTGACGGAGCGCCGCCTCGACCCCGTCGCCGAGCTCGGCCTGACGCCCGTCACGGTCGAGGACCTGCGGGGCGGGAACGCGGCGCACAACGCCGACGTCGCGCGGCGGTTCCTCGCGGGCGAGCCGGGCGCGGTGCGCGAGACGGTGCTGCTCAACGCGGCGGCGGGTCTCGTCGCCGACGGCACGCTGCCCGGGACCGCGGAGGGGTCGCTCGTCGAGCGGCTCCGCGCGGCCTACGACGTCGCGGCCCGCAGCGTCGACTCCGGCGCCGCGCGCGCGGCGCTCGCCCGCTGGGCGGAGGCCGCGGCGCGCGACTGACGGCCGGTCAGTCGTCGAGGCCGAGCGCGAACGCCTGCTCGAGGTCGACGTTCGAGTAGGCGCGGAACGCGATGAACGTCTCGGTGCGCACGACGCCCTGGACCTTGCTGATCCGGTCCGCGATGACGTCGGCGAGCTGGTCGTGCTCCTGGACCCGCACCATCGCGACGAGGTCCGCCTTGCCCGTCACCGAGTAGACCTCGCTGACGCCGCGCAGGTCCGCGACCTCCGACGCGACCTCGGGGATGCGTGCGGGGTCGGTGTCGATCAGGACGATGGCGGTGAGCATGGTTCCTCCGGGGACGGGTCGTCGTCAGGCGACCACTCTACGGTCGGCCCGGCGGTCGCGTGCGCCAGGTCGGCGCCGTTCTCGGGGTCCGCGTGGCGCGCGACGTGGCGGGCCGTGGCCGCGAGGTCCACGTGCGACCCGGCCGAGCGGACCGGGCACGCCCACGGACCCGTGACGTCGACGATCCGCACCCCGGGCTCCTGGAGCCACGACAGCAGGATCTCGGCCTCGTGCGGGTGGCTCGCGGGGGCCGGCGGCACGGGCGGTGCCACGGTCTCGGCCGTCGCGACGAGCGCGCGCACGAGCGGCCACGGGTCCGTCCCGGGCGCACTGACACCCGTCGCGGCGAGCCGCGCGTGCCGCACGACGACGACCTCCCACCCGCCGGCGTCCGTCGGGCGCGCGGCGACGAGCTCGGCGCACGCGGCGAGCGGGGCGAGCCGCTGCGCCCGCGCCGCGCCCGTGAGGAAGGCGCGCAGGCGCTGGGTGAGCTCGCCGGCCTGCTCGAAGCGCTCGTCGCGCGAGAGGGCCACGATGCGGCGCCCGAGCTCGGCGACGACGCGCGACGGGTCGCCCTCGAACGCCTCGCGCACGCCCGCCGCGACGTCCCCGTAGCCGGTGTCGCGCTCGGCTGTCGTGCACGGGGCCGAGCAGCGGCCCATCTCGGCGAGCACGCACGCCGTCGCGCCGGGCGAGGCGACGACCGGGAGCCGGCGGGTGCACTGGCGCAGCGCGAAGGCGTCGTGCAGGGCGTCCACGGCGGCCTGGGCCTGGTGCCGCGAGGCGAACGGGCCGATGTGCGCCGCCGGTGCGCGGACGTCGCGGACCAGCGAGAGGCGGGGGTACGCCTCGTCGGTGAGCCGGACCCACGTCATGCGCTCCGGGTGCCGCGACCGGCGGTTGTACCGCGGGGCGTGCTCGGCGATGAGGCGCAGCTCGCGGACCTGCGCCTCGAGCGGCGTCGCGCACACGACGGGCGTGACGGCGTGCGCGATCCGCACCATCTCGGTGATGCGCCCACGCTTCTCCGAGCGCGTGAAGTACGACCGCACGCGGCGTCGGATCGACGTCGACGTCCCGACGTACAGCACCTCGTCGCCCGGGCCGCGGAAGAGGTAGACGCCGGGCGCGTCCGGCAGGCCGTCGGCGAGGTGGCGCTTGCGGCGCACGTCCTGCGGCACGGGGTCCGTCGCCCCGGCGAGGTCCTCCAGGTGCGTCACGCCGAGCGGGCCGAGGCGGCCGAGGAGCGCGTGCAGCACGTCGACGGTGGCCCGTGCGTCGGCGAGCGCGCGGTGGTCCGGCGTCACCGTGGCACGGAAGAGGGCCGCGAGCGTCGCGAGCTTGTGGTTCGGCGCCTCGTCGCGCGTGACGACCCGCCGTGCGAGGGGCACGGTGTCGAGCACCTGGTTGCCGGGCCAGTCGTAGCCCGCGGAGCGGCACGCGGCCTTGAGGAACGAGATGTCGAACGGGGCGTTGTGCGCGACGAGCACCGCGCCGCGAGCGAACTCGAGGAAGCTGGGCAGGACGGCCTCGATGCGGGGGGCGGTGGCGACCATCGACGACGTGATGCCGGTGAGCCGGGCGACGAAGGCGGGCACGGGCACCCCGGGGTCGACGAGCGTCTGGAACTCGCCGAGCACCTCGCCGCCGCGCACCTTCACCGCGCCGATCTCCGTGATCCCGGCGCCCGCGGGGGAGCCGCCGGTCGTCTCGAGGTCGACGACGACGAACGTCACCTCGTGCAGCGGCGTGCCCAGGTCCTCCAGCGTGGGCTGGACGGGGACGCCCTGCGGTGCGGACCCGGCGCGGGGGGCGGCGAGGGCGGGTCCGGACGACATGGCGGCGAGGCTAACGAGGGCCACCGACACCGCCGCCGCGAGGTCCGTCGGCCGCCCGCCGACACGTGGGCCCGGAGCCGTGGTCCGCGTCCCGGGCGGCATAGGGTGGGAGCGAGGGAATCGGGACGATCGTGGACGAAGCGCCCGTGGTGACCCGCGGACGAGGTGCGGAGGAGGCGCGGCACATGGTGGCCGACGGACCGGAGGACGCCCTGCCCGCGGAGCCGGACGTGCCGCCGTCGGTCCGGAACCTGCTCGTGGCCGCCGCGGCGGACGCGCTGGGCGCGCTCGACACGGCCCTGGTCCCGGTCGCGCTCCAGCGGGTGCGGGCCTTCGCGCCCCGTCGGCGGGCGACGGCCGGGGCGGCGCCCCTGTGGCGCGCCCTGGCCGACGACGCGGGGTTCCGGCACGCGGTCGCCGCGGCCTGGTCCCGCGAGCACGAGAGCGAGCCGGAGCCCGGCGCCGCCCCACCGGACGACCTGTCCCCGGCACAGGTGCGCGAACGGGCCGCGGGGGCCTTCCTCCTGCGGCCCGACGGCTGGCAGGCGGAGGTGGAGCACGCGCGCTCGCTCGACGACACCCTCCGGGCGGACCGGTCGGCCCGGGACGACGCGGCCCGCCTCCGCGGCGAGCGCGACCGGCTCGCCCGCCAGGTCGAGGACCTCCGGGCGCGGGTCCGCGACGCCGACGCGCGTGCAGAGGCCGCGACGGCCGAGCTCGCCGCGGTACGCCGGACCGAGCGGCGGCTGCGCGCGGACGCGGACCGGGCGCGGGCCGAGGCGCGGGCCGCCGAGCGGGCGGCGCAGGGGGAGCGGGACGTCGCCGAGGCCGCGCTGCGCGACGCGCGCGAGGAGCGTCGTGCGGCCGCCGTCGAGCGGGCCCGTGCGCGGGCGGAGCGGGACGAGGCGCGCCGGGCGCGGACGTCGTCGGCCGACCTCGCGACGGCCCGGGCGCGGCTCCTGCTCGACACGGTGGTCGACGCGGCGGCGGGGCTCCGGCGCGAGCTCGCGCTCGGCCCGTCGACCACGACCCCGGCGGACGACGTCGCCGCCGGGCTGCCGGACGCGGCGCGCACCCGGCCGGGGTCGCGCGGCCGCGCGGCGGACGACCCGGCGCTCGTCGACGACCTGCTGTCGGTGCCGCGGACGCACCTCGTCGTCGACGGCTACAACGTGACGAAGACGGGCTACGGCGAGCTGTCGCTCGCGGACCAGCGCGACCGGCTCCTCGCCGGCCTGCTCCGCGTGGCCGCCGCCGGCACGGAGGTCACCGTGTGCTTCGACGGCGCCGACGGCGGCCCGCGGCCGGTGCACGCCCCGCGCGGCGTGCGGGTGCTGTTCTCGTCGGGGGAGATCGCGGACGACCTCATCCGGCGCCTGGTCGCCGCCGAGCCGGCCGGACGACCGGTCGTCGTCGTGACGAGCGACCGCGCCGTCGCCGACGACGTGCAGGCGATGGGCGCGGCGTGCGTCCCGGCCCGCGCGCTCCTGGCGCGGCTCGCCCGCCGCTGACGACGCGGCCCTCCCCGGCGTGCTGCCGGGGAGGGCCGTGGTGCGCGGGGGCGGGGTCCGCGGACCGTGTCAGCGGACGGGCGCGGGCCCGTCGACGTAGATCGCCTCGACGTCGGCCGCGAAGTCCTTGAGCACCTCGCTGCGCTTCACCTTGAGCGACGGCGTGAGGTAGCCGTTCTCGACCGTGAAGTCCGTCGTGAGGACCGTGAACTTGCGGATCGACTCGGCGCGGGAGACGGCCTGGTTCGCGCGCGTGACCGCGGCGTCGAGGGCGGCGAGGACGTCCGGGTCCTTGGCCGCCTGCTCGACGGTCAGGGACTCCTTGCCGTGCATGCTGGCCCAGCCGGGCAGGCCCTCCGGGTCGATCGTCACCAGGGCGCCGATGAACGGCTTCTGGTCGCCGACGACGACGCACTGCGAGACGAGCGCGTGCGCGCGGATCCGGTCCTCGAGGACGGCGGGCGCGACGTTCTTCCCGCCCGCGGTGACGATGATCTCCTTCTTGCGCCCGGTGATGCGCAGGAAGCCGTCCTCGTCGAGCGAGCCGAGGTCGCCGGTGCGGAACCAGCCGTCGACGAACGCGTCCGCGGTCGCCTGGTCGTTGTTGTGGTAGCCGCGGAAGATGTGGTCGCCCCGCAGGAGGATCTCGCCGTCCTCGGCGATCCGGGCGCCGCAGCCCGGGAGCTGCTCGCCGACGGTCCCGATCTTCGTGTTCCCGGGGCGGTTGACGCTCGTCGGTGCCGTCGACTCGGTGAGACCGTAGCCCTCGAGGATCCGCACGCCGATGCCGCGGTAGAAGTGGCCGAGGCGCTCGCCGAGCGGCGCGCCGCCGGAGACGGCGTACTTCGCGCGGCCGCCGAGCGCGTGCCGGAGCTTCTTGAAGACGAGCGCGTCGGCGACCTTGTGCTGCAGGCGCAGCCCGACGCCCGGCCCGGACGGCTCGTCGAGCGCGCGCGAGTACGCGATCGCGGTCGCGGCGGCCCAGTGGAAGATCTTCAGCTTGCCGCCCGCGGCCGCCTTCTGCTCCGAGGAGTTGTAGACCTTCTCGAAGACGCGCGGCACCGAGAGGATGTACGTCGGCTTGAACGTGCCGAGGTCCTCCAGCAGCGTCTTGGTGTCCGGCGTGTGGCCCAGCACCGTGCCGCCGGCCACGACGAGCACGCCGATGAACCGCGCGAACACGTGGGCGAGCGGCATGAACAGCAGCGTGCGGCCGCCCGGCTCCCCGAAGACCTCGGGCACCGCGGCCACGGCGTTGACCGTGAGGGAGTAGAAGTTCTGGTGGGTGAGCTCCGCGCCCTTGGGGCGGCCCGTCGTGCCGGACGTGTAGATGATCGTCGCGACGTCCGCGAGGTCGGCGAGGCCGCGCCGGCGCACGATCTCGGCGTCGTCCACGCCGGCGCCGTCGGCCGTGAGCGTGGCGATCGCGCCGGAGTCGATCGCGAGCACGTCCCGCAGCCCGGGGGCCTGGTCGCGCACCTCCTCGACCGTCGCCGCGTGCGCCTCGGTCTCCACGACGAGCAGGCGCACGTCCGCGTCCGAGAGGATCCACTGCACCTGCTCCGGGCTCGACGTCTCGTAGAGCGGCACGAGCACCGCGCCCGCCGCCCACGTCGCCCAGTCGAGGAGCGTCCACTCGTAGCGCGTGCGCGACATGATGCCCACGTGGTCGCCGGGCTCGATGCCGCGGGCGACGAGCCCCTTCGCGACCGCGACGACCTCGGCGTCGAACTCGCGCGCGCTGAGCGCCTGCCACGCACCGTCGGCACCCGTGCGGCGCTCGACCATCGGCGCGGCCGGGTCGGCCGCGACGCGGCTCGCGAGGAGGTCGTTGAGGTTCTTCGAGGGATCGACTTCGACGATCCGTGGGGCGCTGATCTCGTCCATTCTGGCTCCAGTGGCAGTAGTCGACGGTGGGAGAACCCTACCCAGTGGCGGCGTGTGCCCGAGACCTGCCGTTGTCGGTAGGCTTCAGGTGCTGTGCGCTGCTTGCGCAACGTTTCGCGCGGGCGCGGAGTTCCGGTGGCCCGACCCGTGGCGCGGGGTCGAGGCCCCGTCGTCGTGCGTGGTCCGTGAGCGGGCGAGCACCCGCAGCGAGACCTTGCAGTCAGCGGAACCGAGCGAGTAGAGGACGGGACATGCACGCCATCGGGGTGGACATCGGCGGGACGAAGATCGCGGCCGGGGTCGTCGACGAGAAGGGCGAGATCCTCGTCCAGACGCGCCGCGACACCGAGCCCGACGACGTCGCGAGCATCGACCGCGCCATCGCCGACGTCTATGCCGAGCTCACCGCCGACCACGAGGTCGGCGCGATGGGCCTCGCGGCGGCCGGCTTCGTCAGCCCCGACCGCACCTCGGTGCTCTTCGCGCCGAACATCGCCTGGCGCGAGTACCCGCTGGCGCGCAACGTGCGCGAGCTCATCGGCGACGTCGACGTCCCGATCGTCGTCGAGAACGACGCGAACGCGGCGGGCTGGGCGGAGTTCCAGTTCGGCGTCGCGCGCGACGCGACGGACATGCTCATGCTCACGGTCGGCACGGGGCTCGGGGGCGCGATCGTCGTCGACCGCGAGCTCGTGCGCGGCAAGTGGGGCGTCGCGGCGGAGGTCGGCCACATGCGCGTCGTCCCGGGCGGGCACTACTGCGGCTGCGGCCACGAGGGCTGCTGGGAGCAGTACGCGTCCGGGCGCGCCCTCGTCCGGGACGGGCAGAACGCCCTCATCGCCCAGCCGGACCGCGCGACGCGCCTGCTCGAGATCTGCGGCGGCGACCCGGACAAGCTCAACGGTCCCCAGATCACCCAGGCCGCGCAGGAGGGTGACGACCTCGCGGTCGAGCTGCTCGCGAACCTCGGCCGCTGGATCGGCGAGGGCGCGGCGTCGGTCACGGCGCTGCTCGACCCGGAGCTCATCGTCATCGGCGGCGGTGTCGGCGCGGCGGGCGACCTCCTGCTCCAGCCGGTGCGGCGCGCGTTCGCCGACCAGCTCTCCGCGCGCGGGCACCGCCCGGAGGCGCGGATCGAGCTCGCCGAGCACGGCAACGAGGCGGGCATCGTCGGCGCCGCGGACCTCGCCCGCCGCTGACGGGCGGCACGGGCGCGGTGCGGGGGAGGCGCGGGCGTCAGACGACGGCGCCCGGCCCTCGGTCGTCGTCGTCCCGCCGGTGCGGCATGCGCCAGAGCAGGATCGCCAGCCCCACGAGGAAGGCGCCGCCGCCCACCTGCGCGACGATCACGGGGTACGGGCGCGCCACGACGAGCACGACGAGCAGCAGGATCGGCACGCCGACGACGAGCGCCCACGCCATCGTCAGGAGCGGGTCGCGCCCGAGGACGAGCGGCGGGTCCGGGGGCACGAAGTGGCTCTCGGCCTCCTCGAGATCCTCGACCTCGGGCGTCGTGGGCCAGTCCCGCGGGCCGGTCGGGCGCACCCAGGGCGCCACGGGCACGGACCCGAGCACGTCGCGGCCGCTGCGCGGGGAGCCCTCGGTCGCCCCGGCCGCCGGGTCCTCCGCGGCCCCGGGATCGTCGCCCGGCCGGGCGCCCGGGTCGGACCGGTCGAGCTCGGAGAGGTCGGAGAGCTCGGCCACGATGCCGGCCCACCGGGCGTCGACGTCGAGCGCGGGCTCGGGCGCCTCGTCGTGCGACGCCGTCGCCTCCCCGTCGGCGGCGGCAGGGTGGTCCGCACCCGGCGCCGCGTCGTCGGGCGTGGGGTCGGGGACGTCGTCGGGCTGCGGGGAGTCCGGCTGGGCGTTCGGTGCGGCCATGGGAATCACTCTAGAGTCGGATGCACGTCCCGCGCCGGGACCCCGCGAGGAGGAACGTTGTTCTACTGGTTCATGAAGCAGGTGATGGTCGGCCCGATCCTGCGGCTCCTGTACCGTCCCTGGACGCGGGGCGTCGAGCACGTGCCGGACGAGGGCGGTGCCATCCTCGCGAGCAACCACCTCGCGGTGATCGACTCGTTCATCCTGCCGCTCGTCCTCGACCGCAAGGTCCAGTTCCTCGGCAAGTCCGACTACTTCACGGGCACGGGCGTCAAAGGGCGTCTGACCGCCGGCTTCATGCGCGGCGTGGGCACGATCCCCGTGGACCGGGCCGGTGGCAAGGCGAGCGAGGCCGCGCTCGAGACGGGCCTGCGCGTCCTGCGCGAGGGCGACCTGTTCGGCATCTACCCGGAGGGCACGCGCAGCCCGGACGGGCGGCTGTACCGCGGCAAGACGGGCGTCGCGCGCCTCGCGCTCGAGTCGGGCGCCCCGGTGGTCCCGGTCGCGATGGTCGGGACGAACATCGCCCAGCCGATCGGCAAGGTCATCCCCACGCCCATGCGCATCGGGGTCGTCATCGGCGAGCCGCTCGACTTCTCGCGCTACCGCGGCATGGAGAACGACCGCTTCATCCTGCGCGCCGTCGCCGACGAGATCCAGTACGCGATCATGCGGCTGTCCGGGCAGGAGTACGTCGACATCTACGCGGCCACGGCGAAGGCGCGCCTCGCGGCGGGCCACACCGAGTCCGAGGTGGCGGGCGGTGCGCCCGGCGGGCGTCCCGCTCCCGACGTCCAGGTCCCGGAACCGCCGCCGGAGCCCGGCGCGGCGTCAGTAGACTGAGCGACGGCCGGTCGTGCCGGGCCCGCAGGCCCGAGCCCCGTCGCCGCCACCCCGCCGGACCGCGTCCGTCCGGCCAGGATCCGTCCTACGAGAGGTTCTGAGTTCACATGTCGGTTCGTCGCGTCGCCCTCCTCACTGCGGGCGGTTTCGCCCCGTGCCTGTCCTCCGCGGTCGGGGGTCTCATCGAGCGGTACACGGAGCTCGACCCGGAGATCGAGATCATCGCCTACCAGTACGGCTACCACGGCCTGCTGACCGGCACGAAGATCGTCGTGGACTCCGAGGGGCGCAAGCAGGCCGGGATCCTGCACCGCTTCGGCGGCTCGCCGATCGGCAACTCGCGCGTCAAGCTCACCAACGCGGCCGACTGCGTCAAGCGCGGCCTCGTCCAGGAGGGCCAGGACCCGCTGCAGGTCGCCGCGGAGCAGCTCAAGGCGGACGGCGTCGACGTGCTGCACACGATCGGCGGCGACGACACGAACACGACCGCGGCCGACCTCGCCGCGTACCTCCACGAGAACGGTTACGAGCTCACGGTCGTGGGCCTGCCGAAGACGATCGACAACGACGTGATCCCGATCCGTCAGTCGCTCGGTGCGTGGACCGCCGCCGAGGAGGCCGCGGGCTTCGCCGCCAACGTCATCGGCGAGCACCGCTCGGGCCCGCGCATGCTCATCGTGCACGAGGTCATGGGGCGGCACTGCGGGTGGCTCACCGCGGCGTCCGCCGCCGAGTACCGCAAGTGGCTCGACGCCCAGGAGTGGGCCCCGGCCCTCGGTCTGACGCGCGAGCGCTGGGACGTCCACGCGGTCTTCCTGCCGGAGCTCGCGCTCGACATCGACGCCGAGGCCGAGCGCCTCAAGGCGATCATGGACGAGCAGGGCAACGTGAACATCTTCCTGTCCGAGGGCGCCGGCATGCACGAGATCGTGGCGCAGCTCGAGGCGGCGGGCGAGGAGGTCCAGCGCGACCCGTTCGGCCACGTCAAGCTCGACACGGTCAACCCGGGCCAGTGGTTCGCCAAGCAGTTCGCCGAGAAGCTGGGCGCCGAGAAGGTCATGGTCCAGAAGTCCGGCTACTTCTCGCGCGCGGCCGCCGCGAACGCCGAGGACCTGCGCCTCATCAAGTCGATGACGGACCTCGCGGTCGAGTGCGCGCTGCGCGGCGAGTCGGGCGTCATCGGCCACGACGAGGAGAACGGCGACCGCCTGCGCGCCATCGAGTTCCCGCGGATCGCCGGCGGCAAGGCGTTCGACGTGTCGCAGCAGTGGTTCGGCGAGCTCCTCGAGGGCATCGGCCAGCCGCTCGTGCCCGCGGCGCCCGCGGCCCACTGACCGGCACCACCGCACCAGGAACCTCGTCAGGGGACGCCGTATGACCACCACGAGCGAGCCGGGGACCGACTCCGGGCTCGACCACTTCCGCACGCTCGTCGCGCTCCAGCAGCCGACGTGGCCGGACGAGGCGGCGCTCGACGCCGTCCGTGACCGGCTGGCGGCCTCCGCGCCGCTCGTGGTGCCGGCGGCGGCCGACACGCTGCGCTCCCGCCTGGCCGCGGCCGGGCGGGGCGAGGCGTTCCTCCTGCAGGGGGGCGACTGCGCCGAGACGTTCGCCGAGGCGAACGCCGACCGGATCCGCAACAAGATCCGCACCATCCTGCAGATGGCGGTCATCCTCACGCACGGCGCGAGCATGCCCGTCGTGAAGATGGGCCGCATGGCCGGGCAGTACGCCAAGCCGCGCAGCTCCGACTCGGAGACGCGCGACGGCGTGACCCTGCCCGCCTACCGGGGCGACATGATCAACGGGCACGCGTTCACGCCCGAGGCGCGCATCCCGGACCCCGAGCGCCTCGTGCAGGCGTACCAGATCTCGGCGGCGACGTGGAACGTCGTGCGCGCGTTCACGACGGGCGGCTTCGCCGACCTGCGCCAGGTCCACGAGTGGAACCGCGGCTTCATGCGCAACCCCGCCTACGCGCGGTACGAGCGGACGGCGTCCGAGATCGACCGCGCGATCCGCTTCATGGACGCGTGCGGCGCCGACTTCGACGCGCTGCGCACCGTCGAGTTCTTCGTCAGCCACGAGGCGCTCGTGCTGGACTACGAGCGCGCCCTCACGCGCCGCGATGCGCGCACCGGGGACGCGTACGACACGTCCGCCCACTTCCTGTGGATCGGGGAGCGCACGCGCCAGCTCGACGGCGCGCACGTGGACTTCCTCTCGCGCGTCGCGAACCCGATCGGGGTCAAGCTCGGCCCGACGACGACGCCCGACGTCGCGCTCGAGCTCGCTCGCCGTCTGAACCCGGACGACGTCGAGGGCCGCCTGACCTTCGTCACGCGCATGGGCGCCGGCAACGTGCGGGACGCGCTCCCGCCGCTCGTCGAGGCCGTCGCGCGCGCGGGCGTGCCCGTCACGTGGGTCACGGACCCCATGCACGGGAACACCATCACGTCGGCGAGCGGCTACAAGACGCGCCGGTTCGACGACGTCCTCGACGAGGTGCGCGGCTTCTTCGAGGTGCACCGCGCCGCGGGGACCGTGCCGGGCGGGCTGCACGTCGAGCTCACGGGCGACGACGTCACCGAGGTGCTGGGCGGGAGCGAGGAGATCGACGACGCGGGGCTCGCCCTGCGCTACGAGACCCTCGTCGACCCGCGCCTCAACCACCAGCAGTCGCTGGAGATGGCCTTCCAGGTCGCGGAGATGCTGCGCGGCTGAGACCGCGGGGGGAGCCGGTCGTCTCCCGTCGAGCGCAGGGCCGTGGCCCGTCCCGTGGTCGGGGCGGGCCACGGCCGTCCGCGCGGGACGCGAGGTCAGAAGACGTTGAGGACGATCGTCGAACCCTTGGGCGCGGTGCGCCCGTCCCCGCCCGGCGGGTCCTGGGCGTAGACGATGTTGAGCGGGTGGATGCCCTGCGGGTAGCGGATCTCCACCTGGAAGCCCGCGTCCTTCAGGGCCTTCTCGGCGTCCCCGACGTTGCGCGTGCTGACGTTCGGGACCTCGACGAGCGGGGGGCCGAGCGACACCACGACGTTCACGGTGTCCTTCCGGTGGGCGTCGGAGCCCTGTTCGGGGTCCTGGCGGATCACGAGCCCCGCGCCGACGGTCTCGGAGTACTCCTCGGTGACCGCGGGGACGAGGCCCTGCTCCTCGAGCGCGGCGACGGCGGCGTCCTTCGCGGAGCCCGTGACCTGCGGCACGACGACGGGCGCAGGCCCGGACGAGACGGTGAGCACGACCGGCACGTCGTGCCGGATCGTGGCGCCCTCCTCGATGGCGTTGCCGTCGGGGTCCTTCACGGCCATGACCTGGCCCGACGGCACCTCGTCGTGCGGCTCGGCGACGGGGTCGCCGAGCGTGAGGTCGGCGCCCTCGATCGCGGCGGTCGCCTCCTCCTGCGTCGCGCCCACGAGGCCCGTCGGCACCGTGAGCATCCGCACGCCCTTCGACACGACGAGCTGCACGCTGCCGTCCTTGCGCACGTCCTCGCCGGACGCCGGGTCGGTCGCCACGACGGCGCCCTCGGGCACGGCGTCGTCGTAGCGCTCCTCGACCGTGTGGGAGAGGCCCGCGCCGTCGAGGATCGCGACCGCCTCCGGACGCGGCGCCTCGACGAGGCCGTCCGGGACCTGGGTGTAGGCGCCCGGACCGGACGAGAACCACCACGCGGCACCGCCGCCGACGCCCGCGAGGACGAGGAGGACGACGAGCGACCAGACGACCACGCGGCCGTGGCCACGTCGCCGCGCCGGGGCCGGGGGAGCAGGGGGCGGCGGGCCGGGCCGCGTCGTCGGCGCGACGACGTGCCCGACCGCGAGCGGCTCCGTGAGGCCCGCGGCCTCGCGGTCGCGCAGGCTGAGCGCCGCGAGGGACGCCGTCGCGGCGGCGGACGGGTCGACCGGCGCGGTCCGCGGGCCCGGACCCGGCGGGGGCGGCACGACGGCGGTCGACCCGGCGGGCGGGTCGACGCGGCGCTCGAGGTCGGCGGGGTCGAGCGCCGCCCGGGTCGAGCGCACGAGCGCGAGCGCGGCGCCCGCGTCGGCCGGGCGGTCGGCGGGGTCGCGCGCGGCGAGCGCGCAGAGCAGGTCGTCGACCTCGGGCGGGATCCACGGGGCGACGTCCGACGGCGGCGGCACGTCGTTGTTCACGTGCTGGAACGCGACCTGGATCGGCGTCGTCCCGGTGTGGGGGACGGTGCCGAGCAGCATCTCGTACGCGAGGATGCCCGCGGCGTAGACGTCGGTGCGGGCGTCGCACGTGCCGGTCGCGATGAGCTCGGGGGAGAGGTAGGCGACGGTCCCGAGGATCGTGCCCGTCGTCGTCGCGGTCACCTCGTTCACGGCGCGCGCGAGACCGAAGTCGGTGACCTTGAGCCGACCCTCGGTGTCGAGCAGGACGTTCTCGGGCTTGATGTCGCGGTGCACGAGCCCCGCGCGGTGGGCCGCGGCGAGCGCGTCGAGCACGTGCTCGAGCACGTCGAGCGTGCGACCCAGCGTCAGGGTGCGCTCGGTGAGCATGGTGCGGCGCAGGTTCGACCCCGCCACGTACTCCATGGTCAGGTAGCTCGTGTCGCCGTCGAGGCCCTGGTCGTACACGGCGACGAGGCCCGGGTGGGTGAGCCGGGCGGCGGCGCGCGCCTCGCGGCGGAAGCGGGAGACGAAGTCGGCGCCGGACGCGCCCTCGGCGAGGTGGGCGTGCATCACCTTGAGCGCGACCTCGCGCTCGAGCCGGCGGTCGATCGCCAGGTACACCGTCGCCATGCCGCCTCGCGCGATGCGCGAGACGACCTCGTACCGCCCGTCGACCAGGCGGCCGACGAGGGGATCGGTCGTCACGGTGGCCACGGGGAGAGTCTAGGTGGCCGGGTGTCACGATCCGGTGAGCGCGGCGCGCACGGCGTGGGTGTCGTGTGGAGGCACGCCGTAGGCTTGCCCGGTGACCGATCGCGACACCAGCCCCCGCCCCACGCTCGACGACCTGGTCGGCGAGTGGCTGACCCTCCCCGACGTCGCCGAGGCGCTCGGCACCGACGTCGGCAAGGTGCGCCGCCTCGTGCAGGAGCGGCGCGTCGTCGGCGTGAAGCGTGGCGAGCGCACGACGTTCCAGGTCCCGGCGCGCTTCCTCGTGCCGCTGCACCTCGTGGACCCGGCGAACGCCGGCCGCCCGGACGAGAGCGGCCGCGTGGGCGTCCTGTCGAGCCTGCAGGGCACGATCGTGGTGCTCACCGACGCCGGGTTCGACGACGCCGAGATCCTCGAGTGGCTCTTCACGCCGCACGACGAGCTCGGTGAGGCCCCGTTCGACACGCTCCTCAGCGGGCACAAGGCGCGCGTGCGCCGCGTGGCGCAGTCCGAGCTCTGACGCGCTCCGCCGTCGGCCCGGGAGCCCGGGCCGACGGGCGGCAGCGCGGTCAGGCGGTGCGCTCGACGGCGGCGCGCGCGAGCAGCGCGAGCATCGTCGCGCCCGGCTCCGCGAGCCCGGCCCCGTCGAGGGCGGTCGCCGCGCGCTCGGTGAGCTCGGCGATGAGGGACTCGACGGCGTCGCGCGCGCCCGTCTCGACGAGGACGGCGCGCAGGTCCTCCACCGTGGCCGGGTCGAGGTCCGGGTCGCCCAGGTGGGTGAGCAGGAGCTCGCGCTGCGCGGGCGTCGCCGCCGCCAGCGCGCGCACGACGAGCACCGTCCGCTTGCCCTCGCGCAGGTCGTCGCCCGCCGGCTTGCCCGTGACCTGCGCGTCGCCGAAGACGCCGAGCACGTCGTCGCGGAGCTGGAACGCCTCGCCCACGGGCAGGCCGAACGCGCTCGTCGCAGCGACCGCGTCGTCGTCGGCCCCGGCGAGCGCGGCGCCGAGCGCGATGGGGTGCTCGACGCTGTAGCGCGCGGACTTCGAACGGATGACGGCCCGGGCCCGCTCCTCGTCGGCCGCCGGGTCCTCGCCCCACGGCAGGACCTGCGCGTGCACGTCGAGGTATTGGCCGGCGGTGACCTCCGTCTGCATGCGGCCGAAGACGCGTCGCGACCGCGTCGCGACCGCGGGCGTCAGGTCGTCGAGCGCGTCGCCGAGCTCCCGGTGGCTCGCGATGAGCGCGAGGTCGCCGAGCAGGATCGCGGCGTTCTCGCCGTACCGACCGCCGTCGCCGGACCAGCCGAGGTCGCGGTGGCGCGCCGCGAACGCGCGGTGCGCCGTCGGACGGCCCCGCCGGGTGTCCGAGGAGTCCATGACGTCGTCGTGGAAGAGCGCCGCCGCCTGGAACAGCTCGAGCGCCGCGCCGGCGCGCAGCACCGTGGACCGGTGCGGGCCCGCGGCGTCACCGCCGTGCGCGCGCCACGACCAGTAGCAGAACGCGGCGCGCAGGCGCTTGCCGCCCGCGAGCAGCTCCTGCGTCGCGTCGGCGAGCAGGTCCGTGTCCGGGTGGGTCTCGGCGAGCTCGGCGCGCAGCGCCGCGGTCGAGGCGTGCAGCGCGTCGTCGACACCGACGCGCACCCCCTCGCGGTCGACGAGCGCGGCGGGGCTCGGGTCGGTGAGGTCCTCGGACGCCTGGGGAGGGACGGAGGGCGAGGTCGGCAGCGACGGGTTCGGCACGGGGGCAGCCTATGCGGAGCGAGGACCACCCTGCCCGCCCGGACTCGTGGCGGTGGTGCGGCGCGGCACGTCAGGCGGGGGCGACCTGGCCGCTGATCGTCACGAGGCGTTCCGTCTCGTCGTCGAAGACGCCGACGGCGACCGACTCGGTGGGGGCCTCGGGCGCCGTCGTGCGGACGAACGTGGTGAGCGACGTGAGCGCGCTCGGCACGGTCGACGGGGAGACCACGAACCCGGCCGCGCCCAGCGCCTCGGTGTAGTAGGCGGTGAGCGCCTCGACCGTCTCGGTCGAGCGCAGGTTCAGCGTGAGGTCCACGAGCGTGCCGTCCTGCGACGGCCGCGCCGAGCTCGCGAGCACCTCGGCCCCCGGCGCGACCGGGACGAGCGTGGTCGGGAACCCCTCGACGAGGTCCCCGACCGCCGACGCGGCGTCGTAGTCGGGCAGCGGGGTCCCCGGCGAGCCGGCGCCGGCCTCCGGTGCCGGCTGCTCCTCGCGGGGTGCCGCGGCGCCCTGCACGTCGGCCAGGTCCGCCTGGCACCCCGCGAGCGCCGTGCTCAGCACGGCCGCGACGAGGACGACGGCGGCCCGTCCGACGGGGGAGGGCGCCGGGTGCGCGGCGGCGCGGGTTCGTGGTGGCACGCGCACACCGTAGTCACCCGCGCGTGCGCGAGCCACCACCAGGGTCGGGGGCCGACCACAGCGACCGGCGTGCGCTTCGCGTCGTCCACAGCCGGGCGGCGGGCGCTCCGCACGCCGCGCGCACCGGCTGGGATGGGCGCATGACGACCCTCATCCGGGCCCAGAGCCCGCGCGAGCTCCTCGCCTACGTCCCCTTCCGGCTCGGCTACCGACCGCAGGACAGCGTCGTCCTCGTGGGGCTGCGGCCACCGCGCGGCCGCATCGGTCTCGTCGTGCGCGTCGACGTCGCCGACGCGGCGGACGTCGAGCACGGCCCGCAGCTCGCCCGGTCCGTCGTCGGGCACCTCGCGGCCGACGGCGCGCGGCGCGTCGTGCTCGTCGTCTACTCCGACGCGCCGCTGCGCGCGGCAGGGGTCGCCGCGGCCCGGGCGCGGGCCGCCGTCGAGCACTGCCGCGAGGCCGCCGAGCCGCACCACGGGCCCGTCGAGACGTGGGTCGTGTCGTCGACGGGCTGGTACGCGCTCGACTGCGACGAGGACGACTGCTGCCCGCCCGCGGGGCGGTCGCTGCGCGAGCTCGAGTCGAGCGAGGTCGGCGCGCACATGGTGCTGTCCGGGACGGCGCTCGCGGACTCCCGCGAGGAAGCCCTGCGCATCCCGCGCGCGGGGCCGGACGCACGGCGCCGTGCCGCACGCGCCGCACGCCGGGTGCACGACCGCGCCCGGGCGGAGGGGTCCGGCGCCGGCCGCGACGCCGGGACCGCGGCCCGGTCGGCCGCCCTCGCCCTGTGGCGCGCGGCGGTCGCGCAGGCCGCCGCGCACGAGGCGTCACGGGCCGACGGACCCACGCCGCACGAGGGAGGGGGTGCTGCGGCTCCCGCCGCGACGGTCCTCGGGCGCCTGGCCGCCGGGCTCGAGTCGGTCCCCGTGCGCGACGCCGTGCTCCTGTCCCTCGTGCCCGGGACGGGCGACCTGCCGGACCGGACCGTGCGGGGCGGGGACGTGGACGCCGGCACAGGCCGCGCCATCGCCGTGGTGGTGGACCCGGGTGCGGGGCTCGCGCCCGACCCGGCGCTCACCGGCCCGGCCCGCGCCGTGCTGGAGGCCGTCGTGGCGCACGCCCCGCGCGGGAGCACCGCGCCCGCGCTGACGCTCCTCGCGCTCGTGGCGTGGTGGCACGGCGACGGCGGCCGAGCGCGGCGCCGGCTCGACGAGGCGCTCGCCGAGGACCCGGCCTACCGCCTCGCGCTGCTGCTCGCGAGCGCGCTCGACGCGGGGGTCCCGCCGGGCTGGATCCGCGCCGACGCGTGCGCCGACACGCACGAGGTCGGGTAGGTTCGACGCAACACGACCTGCGGTCGCCCCCGCGGCCGGCCGCACCCACGAGCCGTCTCCGGAGGACACATGAGCGTCGTCGTCGCGCACCTGAGCACGCCCGAGGGCCGCGAGGCTCTCGACAGCGCGGCCACCGAGGCCGTCCGGCGCGGCACCGAGCTCGTCGTCGTCGTGACCGAGGCCTCCACGTCGACCCCCGAGCTCGCCGCCGCGCACGAGGACGACCTGCGACGCGTGGAGGCCCGCCTCGAGGGGACGGGCACGACGCTGCGTCGTGAGCAGGGCTCGTCGGACCTCGCGGACGACCTCGTGAGCGCCGCGGAGCGGTCGTCGGCGGACCTCATCGTCATCGGGCTGCGTCGGCGCAGCCCCGTGGGCAAGCTGATCCTCGGCTCGAACGCCCAGCGCATCCTGCTCGACGCCCCCTGCCCCGTGCTGGCCGTCAAGCCCGAGCGGCCCGCCGGCGTCTGACCCGGTCGGCGCCGCGAGGGGGAATCTTCCGAGGGCCCGGCCCGTTGTACACGTCACGAACCGGGTGACGAGACGCCGTGCGACGTGGTGCGCCGGGCCGTCGAGAGGCGGTCAGGTCCGACATCACCCCGTGTCGCGGCGTCCGGCGCACGGATCGCCGGTACAATATAGGTAGTCCGCCAGAGCCCGACGACTCACCGTGAGAGTCCAGAGCAGCCCGCACTTCACGGTTCACGTCCCCGCTCCGGCGGCCCTACCGCCCCCCATGATTGCCGAAAGGTCGGTTTGTGGCGCCCTCAACCCCGATTTCCGCACTCCCGCGAGAGTTCGAGCACCCCGCCCTGCAGGAGCTCCTGCGGCGCGGCAGCGCGAACGGTCGCGTCGACGCCGAGAGCTTCCGCACCGCGTGCGAGCAGGCTGCCGTCAACGACGCCAAGCGGCTGAAGGCGGTCTTCCGCGCGCTCGCGGGCGCCGGCGTCGAGGTCGACATCCCGACCACGACGAAGGTGGCCGCGGCGGCTTCCCCGCGCAGCACGACGACGGCGCGCACCAAGCCCGCCGCGACGAAGTCCGCGTCGGCGACCAAGCGCACGACCACGACGAAGGCCGCCCCGGCGGCCGACGCCGAGGGTGCGGAGACCCCGTCGACCGGCCCCGCGAAGCCTGCCGCGCGCAAGACCGCGGCCAAGGCCCCCGTCAAGTCCAAGGCGACGCCCGCGCGCGCCAAGAAGAAGGACGACGACGAGGACGACGCCGAGGTCGAGATCGAGGACCTCGAGATCGACGTGGCCGAGGACGAGGAGGCCGCGGAGCCGGGCGCCAAGAAGGCTGCCGCCGCCGCGCCGAGCGACGAGCCCGAGGAGACCGGCTTCGTCGTCTCCGACGCGGACGAGGACGACGCCCCGGTCCAGCAGGTCGTGACCGCGGGTGCGACGGCCGACCCGGTCAAGGACTACCTCAAGCAGATCGGCAAGGTCGCGCTGCTGAACGCGGAGCAGGAGGTCGAGCTCGCGAAGCGGATCGAGGCCGGTCTGTTCGCGGAGGAGAAGCTCGCGGCCGAGGGCGACGACCTGGACCGCAAGCTCAAGCGTGAGCTCCAGTGGATCGCGCACGACGGCAAGCGGGCGAAGAACCACCTGCTGGAGGCGAACCTGCGTCTGGTGGTGTCGCTGGCCAAGCGGTACACGGGTCGCGGCATGCTGTTCCTGGACCTGATCCAGGAGGGCAACCTCGGTCTGATCCGTGCAGTCGAGAAGTTCGACTACACCAAGGGCTACAAGTTCTCGACGTACGCGACGTGGTGGATCCGGCAGGCGATCACGCGAGCGATGGCGGACCAGGCGCGCACCATCCGTATCCCGGTGCACATGGTCGAGGTCATCAACAAGCTCGCGCGCGTGCAGCGCCAGATGCTGCAGGACCTGGGCCGGGAGCCCACGCCCGAGGAGCTCGCCAAGGAGCTCGACATGACCCCCGAGAAGGTCGTCGAGGTCCAGAAGTACGGCCGCGAGCCCATCTCGCTGCACACGCCGCTCGGCGAGGACGGCGACTCCGAGTTCGGTGACCTCATCGAGGACTCCGAGGCCATCGTCCCCGCGGACGCGGTGAGCTTCACGCTCCTACAGGAGCAGCTGCACCAGGTGCTCGACACGCTGAGCGAGCGCGAGGCGGGCGTCGTCTCGATGCGGTTCGGCCTCTCGGACGGCCAGCCCAAGACGCTCGACGAGATCGGCAAGGTCTACGGCGTGACGCGTGAGCGCATCCGCCAGATCGAGTCGAAGACCATGTCGAAGCTGCGCCACCCGAGCCGCTCGCAGGTGCTGCGGGACTACCTCGACTGACGCGTCGCGGCGGGCGGCCGGTGCGCACCACCGGTCGCCCGCCGTCGTCGCACGACGAAGGCCCCGAGGAGATCTCCTCGGGGCCTTCGTCGTGTCTGGGTCTGTGTCTGAGGTGGTCGTCGCGGGGGACCGGGCGGTGGAGCCGGGCCTCGCGGTCGTGCGCTCCTGGCGCGGGACGGTGCTCGGTGGGCCGGCGCGTCAGCGCGCGCCGTGCTCCGCGAGCAGCTTGTCGGTCTCGTCCTGGATGGACGTCGCGAGGTCGGTGTAGGCATCCGCGTGCGCCCGCGCGTGGTGGCCGCAGAACAGCAGCTCGCCGCTCGGCAGGACCACACGGACGTACGCCTGGGCCCCGCAGCGGTCGCAGCGGTCGGCCGCGGTCAGCGGTTCGGTGGTGGTCGTCGTAGCAGTCACATGAACATCAAACCATCACCTCCCGCGGTTTCGTCCCGGGGGAGCGCCGGGTTCGCTACCCGCGAAGCGCGCTCACCCGCGCCGCCCTAGCCTCCCGTCGGCATCCCGCCCGATCGCGCGGCGTCCGCGGCACCGCGGCGGGGCAGCACCGCGGTGTGGGCGCCCTCGTCTAGGCTTGCCGCCGTGACGACCACCTCCGCTGAGTCCAGCTACACCGCTCGGCACCTGTCCGTGCTCGAGGGCCTCGAGGCCGTGCGCAAGCGCCCGGGCATGTACATCGGCACGACCGACTCGCGCGGTCTCATGCACTGCCTCTGGGAGATCATCGACAACTCGGTCGACGAGGCGCTGGCGGGCAACTGCTCGAAGATCCGGGTGGTGCTGCACGCCGACACCTCTGTGACGGTCGAGGACGACGGCCGCGGCATCCCCGTGGACATCGAGCCCAAGACCGGCCTGTCCGGCGTCGAGGTCGTCTTCACGAAGCTCCACGCGGGCGGCAAGTTCGGCGGCGGGTCGTACACCGCGTCGGGCGGCCTGCACGGTGTCGGCGCGTCCGTCGTCAACGCGCTGTCCTCGCGCCTCGACGTCGAGGTCGACCGCGGCGGCAAGACGCACCGCATGACCTTCCACCGCGGCGAGCCCGGCGTGTTCAGCGACCCGAAGACGGGCCCGACGCCGGACGCCCCGTTCGAGCCGTTCGTGTCCGGGTCCGAGCTCGCGGTCGTCGGGAAGACGAAGCGCGGCGTCACCGGCACGCGCGTCCGCTACTGGGCGGACCGCCAGATCTTCCTCAAGACGGCCGTCTTCTCCTACGACGAGCTCGTCACGCGCGTGCGCCAGACGACGTTCCTCGTCCCCGGCCTCGAGATCACGGTGCGCGACGAGCGCGGCGTGCCCGGGACGCCGGGGGAGTCCGGGCCGCACGAGGAGACGTTCGTGCACACGGGCGGGTCGGTCGACTTCGTCGACTTCCTCGCGCCGGACACCCCCGTCACCGCGACGTGGCGCCTCACGGGCTCGGGCTCGTTCACGGAGACCGTCCCGGTGCTCGACGACCGCGGACACATGACCCCGCAGGCGGTGCAGCGCGACTGCGAGGTCGACGTCGCGCTGCGCTGGGGCACCGGCTACGAGACCGAGGTCCGCAGCTTCGTCAACATCATCGCCACGCCCAAGGGCGGCTCCCACCTCGGCGGCTTCGAGCAGGGACTGCTCAAGGTGCTGCGCAAGGCGGTCGAGACGAACGCGCGCCGTCTCAAGGTGTCGACGAAGGACGCGTCCGAGCGCATCGAGAAGGACGACGTGCTCGCCGGTCTGACGGCCGTCGTCACCGTGCGCCTCGCCGAGCCGCAGTTCGAGGGCCAGACGAAGGAGGTGCTCGGTACGGCGCCGGTGCGCGGCATCGTGGCGCGCGTCGTGGAGAAGGAGCTGAACGCGCTCCTCACCTCCACCAAGCGCGACGAGAAGACGCAGGCCGCGCTGCTGCTCGACAAGGTCGTGGCCGAGATGCGCGCGCGCATCACCGCGCGCAAGCAGAAGGAGATCTCCCGGCGCAAGAACGCGCTCGAGACGTCGTCCCTGCCCGCCAAGCTCGTCGACTGCCGCAGCGACGACGTCGAGCGCAGCGAGCTGTTCATCGTCGAGGGCGACAGCGCGCTCGGCACCGCGCGCCTCGCGCGCAGCTCCGACTTCCAGGCGCTCCTGCCGATCCGCGGCAAGATCCTCAACGTGCAGAAGGCGTCCGTGAGCGACATGCTGCGCAACGCCGAGTGCACCGCCATCATCCAGGTGCTCGGCGCCGGGTCCGGTCGCTCGTTCGACCTCGAGGCGGCGCGCTACGGCAAGATCGTGCTCATGACGGACGCCGACGTCGACGGCGCCCACATCCGCACCCTGCTGCTCACCCTCTTCTACCGCTACATGAAGCCGCTCGTCGAGGCGGGGCGCGTGTTCGCGGCCGTGCCGCCGCTGCACCGGATCGAGGTCATCGGCGCCGGACGTCGCAAGAACGAGTACATCTACACGTACTCCGAGGCCGAGCTCGCCGCGACGCTCAAGAAGCTCGACAAGGCCGGCCGCCGCTACAAGGACGACATCCAGCGGTACAAGGGCCTGGGGGAGATGGACGCCGACCAGCTCGCCGAGACGACGATGGACCCGCGCCACCGCACCCTGCGTCGCGTCACGGCCGAGCACGCCGAGGCGGCGGAGCGCGTGTTCGAGCTGCTCATGGGCAGCGACGTCGCGCCGCGCAAGGAGTTCATCGTCGCCGGCGCGGCCGAGCTGGACCACGCCCGCATCGACGTCTGACGATGTCCGGCGGGCAGGACGCGCGCCTGGTGGGCGACCCAGACGTGATCCGCCTGCTGCGGCGCACCGTCCTGCTGGTCGCCGGCCTCAACCTCGCGTACTTCGTCGTCGAGCTCACGGTCGCGCTCGCCGCGGGGTCGGTGTCCCTGCTCGCCGACAGCGTGGACTTCCTCGAGGACACCGCGATCAACCTGCTCATCGCCGTCGCGCTGGGCTTCCCGCTCGCGCGGCGCGCGCTCCTGGGCAAGGCGCTGGCCCTGCTCATCCTCGTCCCCGCGCTGTTCGCCGCCTGGGAGGTCGTGCGCCGGTTCGGGGACCCGCCCGCACCCGAGGTGCTGCCGATCGTCCTCGCCTCGCTCGGGGCGGTCGTCGTCAACGGGGCGTGCGCGTGGCTCCTCGTCCGGGTCCGCCACCACGGCGGGTCGCTGAGCCGGGCCGCGTTCCTGTCGGCCCGCAACGACGTCCTCGTCAACGTCGCCGTCATCGCGATGGGGATCGTGACCGCGTGGACGGGGTCCGGCTGGCCGGACCTCGTGCTGGGGTGCGGGATCATCCTCCTCGCGGGCCACTCCGCGTACGAGGTGTGGGAGGTCAGCGAGGAGGAGCGGCTGGCGGCCAAGGCCGTCGCGGGCGAGGAGATCGGGTGAGGGGCCGTCGTCCGACAGGCGGGCGACCCGGCGCGAGCCGGGCGGCGCTCCGTACGCTGGCGAGGTGACCCTCCGAACGCTCCGCGCCACGTCCGCGCGCCCGCTCACCGCCCTGACCGCCGTCCTGCTCGCCGCGGGCCTGCTGGCCGGGTGCTCGTCCGCCGACGAGCCCGCCGCCGACACCACGTCGACCTCCACGGCGACTGCGGGCGAGGAGTCGAGCGCCCCGGCCGACGACGCGACGGACGAGGCGTCCGACGACGAGTCCGGCGACGACGAGGACGCGCCCGAGCTCTCCTACGAGGGGCGCGAGGGCGCGACGGCCCTCGACCTGCTCCTCGAGGCGGACCCGTCCGCCCAGGTGACCGGTGAGGGCGAGAACGCGTTCGTCACGGCGATCGACGGCGTCGCCGCCGACCCCGACAGCGAGTTCTGGGCCCTGTACGTCAACGACGAGATGGCTACCGTGGGAGCAGGATCCCTCGAGACGAAGGACGGGGACGAGATCACGTGGAAGCTCGAGACGTTCACCTCGTGACGCGCCCGGAGAGCACGGCGCTGCGCTGGTGGCGCCCGGCGCTCGTCGTCACGCTCGCGGCGCTCGCCGTCGTCTGGCGGCTCGTGCGCGCCGACCTCGGCGCACCTCCGAACCTCGAGCTCGTCACCGCGGCGACGTTCGCGGGGACGATCCTGCTGCGCTCGCGGTGGGCGTTCGCCGTGCCGCTCGCGGTGACGGTCGTGTCCGACGTCGTGCTCGGCAACACGGCGATCGCGCTGTTCACGTGGAGCGCGTGGCTCGTCGTCGGGCTGGGGTCGCTGCTCGCGCGGAACACCACCGGCTGGCGCCGCGTCGGCGCGGGCGCGGCGTTCGGCGTGGCGGGCTCGCTGTGGTTCTTCGCGTGGACGAACTTCGGCGTCTGGCTGCAGGGGCGTGGCGTCTGGTATCCGGCGGGAGCGGACGGGCTCGTCGCGAGCTACGTCGCGGGTCTGCCGTTCCTGCGCACCATGCTGCTCGGCAACCTCGTGCTCGTGCCGCTCGTCGCGGCCGGGACGCTGCTCGTCGACCGGCTCGAGGCGTCGCACGGGATGGTCGGCGCCCGTACCGTCCCCGCCGCGCGGTAGCGTGGTTCGCGCCGGGCGGCGCACGGGCTGAGCCGGCGACGGGCTCGACCGGGGCAGGAGGAGGACACCCATGGCGGGACACCGGATCTTCGGCATGAGCTTCGCGAGCCTCTACCCGCTCTACGTGACCAAGGTGGAGCGCAAGGGGCGCACGACGGACGAGCTCGACCAGGTCATCGGCTGGCTCACCGGCTACGACGACGCCGGCCTGGCGCAGGCGATCGCCGACGAGATCACGCTCGAGGAGTTCTTCGACCGGGCGCCCGCGTGGAACCCGAACGCCTCGCTCATCACCGGGGTGATCTGCGGCGTCCGCGTCGAGGACATCGAGGACCCGCTGATGCAGAAGGTCCGCTACCTCGACAAGCTCGTCGACGAGGTCGCGCGCGGCAAGAAGATGTCGTCGATCCTGCGCGGCGAGGCGGCCACCGCCTCCTAGCGGCGCCCGGGGCTCACCCGAGCTCTTCCGCGAGCCCGACGATGATGCCGCCGGGTCCCCGCAGGTAGCAGAGCCGGTACGCGTCCTCGAAGCGCACGATCTCCCGCAGCACCGCTCCGCCGTGGCGGGCGAGGCGCTCGACCGTGTCGTCGAGGTCGTCCACGGCGAACATCACCCTATGCAGGCCCAGCACGTTCGGCGACGCCGTGCTCAGGCCGAGGTCGAGCGGCGCCGGCGCGTGGTACCGCGTGAGCTCCAGCCGCCCAGGGCCGTCGGGGACACGCATCATCGCGATCTCCGACCGCAGGCCGTCGAGCCCGACGACGCGCTCCGCCCACCGCCCCTCGATCGTCATCCGGTTCTCGAGCTCCATCCCGAGCTCGGCGAAGAACGCGACGGCCGCGTCGAGATCGTCGACGACGACGGCCACGTTGTCGAGGCGCTGGATCGCCACGGGTGCCTCCTGAGGTCTGGTGTCGGTGGGTCGTCCAGGGTGCCGGGCTGCCGTGCCGGGCGGCGGTCTCCCCGGGTCAGGTGTCCTGCCCGACGCCGCGTTCCGGCTCGCTCATGTCGCCCGTCCCGGGTGTGCCGTCCGCGAGGCCGTAGCGCAGCAGGACCGTGCCGGTCGGGCTGGGTACCGGTGGTTCGAGGAGCGTGAGGTTGGTGGGGACGGTACCGCCGTCGAACACGGTCTTGCCCGTGCCGAGCACGATCGGGTGCACCCACAGGTCGAGCCGGTCGAACAGCCTCTCGCGCAGCAGCGTCTGCACCAGGTCGAGACTGCCGACGACCTTGACGTGCTCGTGCCGGTCGCGCACCTCGCGCACCGCGGCGGGCAGGTCCGGGCCGAGAAGCGTCGACCCGGCCCATGACAGGTCCGGCGTGCCGCGCGACGCGACGTACTTGGGGATGCGGTTGAACAGGGCCGCGAAGTCGTCGTCCTGCCCGCCCTCCTGGAACGGCCAGTACGACGCGAAGATGTCGTACGTGCGGCGCCCGAGCAGCAGCGCGTCCGTGCCCTCGTACGCCGCGGCGATCTGCGCGCCCGCGACGTCGTCGAGCAGCGGCGCCTGCCACCCGCCGAACGCGAACCCGCCCTCCGGGTCCTCCTCGGGCCCGCCGGGCGCCTGCCCGACGAGGTCGAGGGTCGTGAACAGCTCGATCTCGATGGCTCCCATGGCTCGGCTCCCGTGGTGTGGTGGTCTCGGTCACGGGTAAGACGTCGTCCGGTCGCCGAACTCATCGACGCGGCGGTCGAGGCGGGTCAGGAGGCGGGCGGACCCGCGTCGTCGGGCTCGTCCGGGACCCACCGGAGGACGTCGCCGGGCTGGCACCCGAGGACGCGGCAGACGGCGTCGAGCGTCGAGAAGCGCACGGCCTTGGCGCGCCCGTTCTTCAGGACGGCGACGTTCGCCGGAGTGATGCCGACCGCGGCGGCGAAGTCGCCGACGGACAGCTGCCTCCGCTCCAGGAGGACGTCGAGGTCGATGACGATCGGCACCTAGATCACCGCGGCCAGCTCGCGGCGGTCGGTGGTCGCGGCGCGGAGGAGCTCGCGCAGGACCACGACGAGCAGGGCCAGCGCGCCCCCGCCCACGAGCGAGCCCAGGAGGCCGAGCAGCACGAGCGGGCCGCCGACCTGCGCGCCGAAGGTCAGGTGACCGAAGGCCGTCGCGGCGAGGGTCGCGACCGTGGCCACGCACCCGATCACCACGGTGACCGAACGCAGGGCGCGCGGGTCGAACACCTCGTCACGGGCGGCGAGGCCGAGGAGGCGCCACACCGCTACGAGCGCGACCTCGACCGCGAGCAGCGCCAGCACGGCCAGGACGGAGTACGGGACCACGAGGCCGCGGACCTCCGGGTACTGCGCGCCGACCTCGGCCGCGAGGAGCGGGGCGAGGAACATCGACAGAGCGGTGCCGAGGGCCACGAGGACGAGGAGCGTTCGTGTGCACGCGACGAGAGGACGTTTCATCTATCGATTGTCGATAGATGACGTGCTGGTGTCAACGAACGAGGCACGACCGTGGCGCGGAGGGAATCGCGTGGCCCGACCGTCCTCGGCAGCGCGGCACCCGCCGACGCCCCCGGCCTCCGCCGTTCTCTCGTCCGTGAGACGGACGATCAGCCGAGTCACAGCGTGTCGCCCGAGGCACCCGCGGATCCAAGCCTGTGGATAACCGGTGCCCTCGTCGTCGCGGCGTCTACCGTCCGGTCGAGGAGCCCACGACCAGGAGGATCATCATGCTCGACCAGCACGAGCGCACGAGCCAGCCCGAGCGATCGGCCGGGGTGCCTCGTACGGGGCACCGTCCCCGTGCTTCCCTCGCCGCCCGTCGGAGAGCCGCCGTCGACCGTGTGCTCTCAGGACTCGTGGTCGCCGTCGTCCTCGCGGTCGTCCCCGGGTGCGCGCTGCCGATCGTCGAGACCGACGACGGCGCGACCCCTGTGGCGGCAGCGTCATCCCGGGGCGAGAACGAGTCGAGCGAGGGCGAGTCGGCGACCCCCGGACCTGCCTCGGGAGCGGAGCACGCGATCGTGTCGGGCCAGCCGATCCGGACGCCGTGCTGGTCCTACGAGGGTCCTGAGGCCTTCGTGAACAACGTGTCCACGGAGGAGGAGGACCGCTGCCACGGGGCCCTCGAGCTCTGGGGCGAGGTCGTCGACGGGGCGGTGGTGCCCACGGGCGTCGGGACGGTCTACGGGCAGGTGTCGGTCCAACCGGTGCGGGTCGCGACGTCCGAGGCGTGGGGGGTCGGGACCGATCTCGGGGGAGCGGTCGACCTCCTCGCGGACTCGTACTTCGCGGAGAACGGCAGCATCCTCAGCCTGCACGAGGCGACCACCCTCGACGGCGTCCCGGCGAACATCACCCGGGTCGACGGAACCTTCGAGGAGACGCGGACGAAGGCCTTCGTCACGGCCTTCGCACCCGAGCGGTTCACGACGGGCACCGACGAGGTGCAGTTCTTCGTGATCGCGATCATCACCCCCTACGACAACGGCGACGAGCTCATCGAGCAGGTGGCGGGTTCGTGGACGTGGTCCTGACGCGGCACCTCGTGCGCTCGGGGACGTCGTCCCCAGGAACGTCAGACGCTGAAGTACTTGGCCTCGGGGTGATGGAACACGAAACAGTCTGTCGACTGCTCGGGGTGGAGCTGGAGCTCCGCGGAGAGCTCGACACCCACGCGCTCGGGGCGCAGGAGCTCGACGACCTTCGTGCGGTCCTCCATGTCCGGGCAGGCGGGGTAACCGAGCGAGAAGCGTGCCCCGCGGTACTCGAGCTTGAACATGCCCTCGACCTCGCTCGGGTCCTCGTCGGCGAACCCGAGCTCGGCGCGCACGCGCGAGTGCCACATCTCGGCCAGCGCCTCGGTGAGCTGCACCGAGAGGCCGTGCAGCTCCATGTACTCGCGGTAGTGGTTCCCGGCGAACAGCTTCGCCGTGTGGTGGTCGACGCTCGCGCCCATGGTCACGAGCTGGACGGGCAGCACGTCGTAGCGGCCGGTCTCCTCGACCCACGACCGCGGCTTGACGAAGTCGGCGAGGCACAGGTGGCGGTCGCGGCGCTGGCGCGGGAAGGTGAAGCGCAGCCGCTCGGTCCCGGGCTCGCCGCCCGACCCGCCGTCGGGCGCGCCGATCCCCGCGAGCCCGGCGCCGTGGTGCGCGACGACGACGTCGTCACCCTCCGACCACACCGGGAAGTACCCGTACACGACCGACGGGTCGACGACGCCCTCGGTGCGGATCCGCTCGTACCAGGCGTTGAGGCGCGGGCGACCCTCGGTCTCGACGAGCTCCTCGTACGACGCCCCGTCGTCGCCACGCCCCGGCTTGAGACCCCACTGGCCCATGAACGTCGCGCGCTCGTCGAGGAACGCCGCGTACTCGGCGAGCTGGACGCCCTTGACGAGGCGCGTGCCCCAGAACGGGGGAGCGGGCACCGGGTTGTCGGCCGCGACGTCGGACCGCGCGGGCAGGTCCTCGACGGGCGTCTCGGTCACGGTGACCACCGCGTGCCGGCGCTTCTTCAGCGCGGGCAGCCCGACGGCGTCGGGCGACTCGCCGCGCGCGACGCGCACGAGCGGCTCCATGAGGCGCAGGCCCTCGAACGCGTCGCGCGCGTACCGGACCACGCCCGGGAACTGGCCCGCGAGGTCGTCCTCGACGTACGTGCGCGTGAGCGCCGCGCCACCGAGCAGGACCGGCCAGCGGCCGGCGAGCCCGCGCGACGCGAGCTCCGCGAGGTTCTCCTTCATGACGACGGTGGACTTCACGAGGAGCCCGGACATGCCGATGACGTCGGCGTCGTGCTCCTCGGCGGCCTCGATCATCGCGGAGATCGGCTGCTTGATGCCGATGTTCACGACCGTGTAGCCGTTGTTGGTGAGGATGATGTCGACGAGGTTCTTGCCGATGTCGTGCACGTCGCCGCGCACGGTCGCGAGCACGATCGTGCCCTTGGACCCGCTCGCGCCCTCGACCTTCTCCATGTGCGGCTCGAGATAGGCGACCGCCGTCTTCATGACCTCGGCCGACTGGAGCACGAAGGGGAGCTGCATCTCACCGCGCCCGAACAGGTCGCCCACGACCTTCATGCCCTCGAGCAGGTGCTCGTTGACGATGTCGAGCGCCGAGATGCCCGACGCCATCGCGGCGTCGAGGTCGTCCTCCAGTCCCTTGCGCGCGCCGTCGACGATCCGGCGCTCGAGCCGCTCGCCGACGGGGAGCGCCGCGAGCTCGGCCGCGCGCTGGTCCTTGAGCGCCGCCGAGTCCACGCCCTCGAACAGCTCGAGCAACCGGGCGAGCGGGTCGTGCACGAGGTTCCCCTCGTCGTCGTACCGCCGCCGGTCCCACACGAGGTCGAGCGCTGCCTCGCGCTGCTCGTCGGGGATCTGCGCGAGGGGGAGGATCTTCGCGGCGTGCACGATCGCGGAGTCCAGCCCGGCCTCGACCGCCTCGTGGAGGAACACCGAGTTGAGCACCGTGCGGGCCGCGGGGTTGAGGCCGAACGACACGTTCGAGACGCCGAGCGTCGTGTGGATGCCGGGGTAGCGGCGCGTGATCTCGCGGATCGCCTCGATCGTCTCGATCGCGTCGCGCCGCGTCTCCTCCTGACCCGTGGCGATGGGGAACGTGAGGGCGTCGACGATGATGTCGTCCACGCGCAGGCCCCAGTCACGCGTCAGCGTCTCGACGAGCCGGGTCGCGATCTCCACCTTGCCCGACGCGGTGCGGGCCTGGCCCTCCTCGTCGATCGTCAGCGCGACGACGGCCGCCCCGTGCTCGACGACGTGCGGCATGATCCGCGCGAACCGCGACGTCGGCCCGTCGCCGTCCTCGAAGTTCACCGAGTTCACGACGGCGCGCCCGCCCACGAGCTCGAGGCCCGCCGCGATGACCTCGGGCTCGGTCGAGTCGATGACGAGCGGGAGCGTCGACGCGCTCGCGAGGCGCGAGACGACCTGCTGCACGTCCGCGACGCCGTCGCGACCCACGTAGTCGATGCAGACGTCGAGGAGGTGCGCGCCGTCGCGCGTCTGGGCGCGCGCGATCTCGACGCACTCGTCCCAGTTCTCCGCCAGCATCGCCTCGCGGAACGCCTTCGACCCGTTCGCGTTCGTGCGCTCGCCGATCGCGAGGAAGGACGCGTCCTGGTGCAGGTCGGTGTGCGAGTACAGGCTCGCGACGCCGTTCTCCCGCTCAGGGTGGCGCTCGACGACCGGCCGCGCGCGCACCGCCTCGACGACGCGGCGCAGGTGCTCGGGCGTCGTGCCGCAGCAGCCGCCCACGAGGCCCAGGCCGAACTCGGTGACGAACTGGGTGTGCGCGGCGGCGAGCTCGTCCGGCGTCAGCGGGTACGTCGCGCCGTTCGGGCCGAGCACCGGCAGCCCCGCGTTGGGCATGCACGTCACGGGGATCTCCGCGTGCCGCGACAGGTGCCGCAGGTGCTCGCTCATCTCGGCCGGGCCGGTCGCGCAGTTGAGACCGATCGCGTCGACGCCGAGCGCCTGGAGCGTGGTCAGCGCGGCCCCGATCTCGGAGCCCATGAGCATCGTGCCCGTGGTCTCGACCGTCACCTGGACGATCACGGGCACCTCGCGCCCGACGTCGCGCATCGCGTTCCGCGACCCGGTCACCGCGGCCTTCGCCTGGAGCAGGTCCTGGCTCGTCTCGACGAGGATCGCGTCGGCTCCGCCCTCCAGCAGGCCCGCGGCCTGCTCGGCGAACGTGTCGCGCAGGTGCGCGTACGTCGTGTGCCCGAGGCTCGGCAGCTTGGTCCCCGGACCCATCGAGCCGAGCACCCAGCGCGGGTGGTCGGCGGTCGCGTGGGCGTCCGCGCGCTCGCGCGCGATCCGCGCCCCGGCCGCGGCGAGCTCGCGGATCCGGTCGTCGATGTCGTAGTCCGACAGGTTGGACCAGTTGGCGCCGAACGTGTTCGTCTCGATCGCGTCCACCCCGACCTCGAGGTACGCGTCGTGCACCGCGGCGATGATGTCGGGTCGCGAGACGTTGAGGATCTCGTTGCAGCCCTCGAGCCCCTGGTAGTCCTCGAGCGTCGGGTCCTGCTCCTGGATCATCGTGCCCATCGCGCCGTCGGCCACGACGACGCGCGTGCGCAGCGCGTCCGCGAGGGCCCGGGAGCGGGCGTCGGCGAGGTCCTGAGGAACGGCGGTCGGCATGCTCGCAGCGTAGATCGCGTGCGGCACGGCACGGGGAGCCGTCTCAGCCTGCCGACGCGCCGCGCGGACGTCATGGGAAAAGCACGTGCCCGACGGCGCGAGCCCCCCTACCGTGGTCGCCATGTCCTCTCCCTCGACGACCGACCGCGCCGAGGCGGCGCCCCCGACGCTCGCCCCGATCGCCGAGCGCGCCGCCGCGCCGTCGACCCTGCCGCCGGTCACCGCGGCCGGGCTCACGTGGCGCTCCGCCACGCCTGCCGACGCGCCGGCCCTGCTCACGCTGCGCAACGACATCGCGGAGGCGGACGACGAGCCGTACCGCGAGACGCTCGCGGAGATCGAGGAGATCTTCACCGCTCCGTGGCGCGACGTCGCGGCCGACTCGATCGTCGGCGTCGACGCCGACGGGACGCTGCGCGCCTACGGGATGGTCGACACCAACCCGGGGGACGAGCGCACCGTGCGGGCGTTCCTCGGCGGCGGCGTCCACCCGACCCACCGGGGGCGGGGCATCGGGCGCGAGGTGCTCGCCTGGCAGGTCGCTCGTGCCCGGCAGGTGCTCGCCGCGAGCGGCAAGGAGCTGCCCGCGCGGCTCGCCGTCTTCGGGGAGGACACCGACCCGCCCGAGAAGGCGCGGCTCTACGCGCGGTTCGGGTTCGCCGCCCGCCGCTTCTACTCCGACCTGCGCCGCGACCTCGCGGCCCCGGTGCCCGACGTCCCGCTCGACGGGTCCCTGCGCGTCGTCCCCTGGACCACCGAGCTCGACGAGGCGACGCGCCTCGCGCACAACGACGCGTTCCGCGACCACTGGGGGAGCGAGCCCCGCACCGCCGAGGCCTGGACGCACGGGCGCAGCGAGTTCGCGCCGCAGTGGTCGTTCCTCGTGGTCGACGACGCGCCCGACGTCGACGCGCTCCTCGCCGACCCGGCCACCGACCCCGAGACCGCGGCCGCGCTGCGCGCGGGCGAGCCGCTCGTCGTCGGCTACGAGATGGCGGGCCGGTACGACGAGGACTTCCCCGTGCGCGGGTACACGTTCGGGTACACCGAGCTCCTCGGTGTCCGACGCGCGTACCGCGGCCGTCGCGTCGCCGTCGCGGCGCTCGCGGCCGCGATGCGCGCGTTCGCGGCGGACGGCATGCAGTACGCCGCGCTCGACGTCGACACCGAGAACCCGTCCGGTGCGCACGGCCTCTACGCGAGCCTCGGCTACGAGAAGGTCACCGGCTCGCGCATGTACTCGATCGAGCTCTGAGCGACCTCGGCGGGAGCGGTCACAACGTCGACGCGGAGAGCGCGTCGCAGTCCTGGAGCGTGCCGCCCTCGTAGCCGGTCGTGAACCAGCGCTGGCGCTGCTCGCTCGACCCGTGGGTCCAGCCCTCGGGGTTGACCTGGCCGGTCGCGGCCTCCTGGATGCGGTCGTCGCCGACGGCGGACGCCGCGGACAGCGCGTCGTCCAGCTGCTGCTCGGTGATCGGGGCGAGGAACGTCACGCCCGTGTCCGGGTCGACGGTGGTCGCGGCGTGCCCCGCCCACATGCCGGCGAGGCAGTCGGCCATGAGCTCGATGCGCACGGAGTCGGACTCCGGGCCCGTGCCCTGCCGGTCCGCCGTGTCCATGGCGCCGGTGAGCTGCTCGATGTGGTGCCCGAACTCGTGCGCGACGACGTACATCTCCGCGAGGCCGCCGTCGTTCGCGCCGAAGCGGTTCGTCAGGTCGTCGTAGAAGCCGAGGTCGATGTACACCGTCTGGTCGGGCGGGCAGTAGAACGGCCCGACGGCGCTCGTCGCCGCACCGCAGCCCGTCGAGACCTGCCCGGTGAAGCTCACGACCTCGGGCAGCGCGTACTCGACGCCGGCCTGCTCGGGGAGGGCCTCGGTCCAGTAGGCGTCGAGCGACTGGACGGTGCCGTTGAGCCGGCACTCGCGCGTCGTGTTCGCCTGCTCGGCGGTGCACGTGTCGATGTACTCCTGCTGACCGTCGCCGTACGCGCCCGGGTCCGACCCGTCGCCACCGGTCAGCGCGCTGAGGTCGACGCCCGTCTGGTTGCCGACGAACGCGATGAGCAGCGCGACGAGCACCGCGCCGATCCCGCCGCCCGCGATCAACGGGCCGCGCCCGCGGCCGCCACCCTTGCGGACGCGTCCGCCCTCGAACGATCCGCCTTCCTGGAATGTCACAGGGGAACGCTACCGCCGAGCGCGGCCGCAGGCCTCAGAAACGGACCAGTGCGCGCAGCACACGCGCGAGCAGGTCGTGGTCGCCGCGGTGCTCGTGCCGCTCACCGGGCCCGACGACGGGCGCCGGTGGCTCGCGACGCGGCAGCGTCCCGGGGTCCTCGCCCGGGGCCTCGGCGACGGTCTCGGCCAGGTAGGTGTCGACGAAGTCGACGAGGAACCGTTCGACGCGGCGGCCCGTGAGGGCGATGTTCCAGTCCGTCGGGCCCACGAGGATGACCGACAGGTCCTGCCCGAGCAGGTAGACGAAGACGCACGCCTCCGCGGTGTTGAGGATGCACCGCGCCGAGCTGCCCGGGACGGCCGGGCCCCGGGTGAGGGCCGCGGCGACGGCCCGCGCCACCTCGACCACCGGCCCGGGGGAGGGGCCGGCGCTGCCGAGGACCCGGCCGCCGGGCCCGAGCGCCAGCACGTGCGCCTCGTGGTCGAGGGCGTCGTCGATGCCCCGCAGCACGTCCACCACGCTGCGGGGGGCGACCCGCCCGGGCTGGTCGAGGGCGTCCGCGACCACGGGCGTCAGAGCGACAGCGACTCGTCGAGCTGGGCCAGGCCGCGGCGCGCGAGCGCGAGGTTCGCCCGTCCGCGGTCGAGCACGAGGTAGGAGAACGTGCCGCGCAGGCTCTCGCGCTGCGCGAGACGGATGAGGTGGTACTGGCGGCCGAGCGTGATGAGGATGTCCTCGATGCCGTCCTCGAGACCGAGCTGCTCGATCGCCCGGAGCTTGGCACGGATGACCTCGGTGTTGGCCGCCGCGGCGAGCTCGAGGTCGAACGGGGCGGTCTGCTTCTGGACCAGGGCCATCCCGCTGCTGTAGTCGACGACCGCGATCGCGATCGCCCCGTCCAGCTCGAGGACCGTGCTCAGTGCTGCTTCGGCGTTGCTCAACGTGCTCTCCTTGCTCGGGCCGGACCGCGGTCTCGTCCGTGGTCCGGGTCGTCCGGAGGCTAGCATGATGGGCTGATTGTCCCGTTCTGTTCCACGCCCGTCGGAGGCCCGGTGCGAGGGTTCGCGGGACCGGTCCGTGGAAAGACCGCGCGAGAGCGAGCCCGCGGCCCGTAGAATCGTCGGGCCCCGTCGATCGGATCGCCCCACCAGGCTGGATCCACCGGGGTCACCCCTTCGGAGAGGACCTGCACGTGATCACCGCCCACGGCGTCGAGCTGCGCGTCGGCGCCCGCGTCCTGCTGCACGAGGCGACGTTCCAGATCGCCGCGGGCGACCGGATCGGCCTCGTCGGCCGCAACGGCGCCGGCAAGACGACCCTGACCAAGACCCTCGCGGGCGAGACCCAGCCCACGGCGGGCAAGATCACGCGCGGCAACGACATCGGCTACCTGCCTCAGGACCCGCGCACCGGCGACCTCGACGTCATCGCGCTCGACCGGGTCCTCTCGGCACGCAACCTCGACAGGATCGTGCGCCAGATGCGCGAGACCGAGGGCGCGATGGCGAGCGCGGACGCGGAGACCCACGAGGCCGCGATGGAGCGCTACCCCAAGCTCGAGGCACGGTTCCTCGCGGCGGGCGGGTACGCGGCCGAGAGCGAGGCGCACCGCATCACGAGCAACCTCGGACTCGACGACCGCGTGCTCGGTCAGCCGCTGAGCACGCTGTCCGGCGGGCAGCGCCGCCGCATCGAGCTCGCGCGCATCCTCTTCTCCGGCGTCGAGACGCTGCTCCTCGACGAGCCGACGAACCACCTCGACGCGGACTCGATCGTCTGGCTGCGCGACTACCTCAAGTCGTACAGCGGCGGCTTCGTCGTGATCTCGCACGACGTCGAGCTGCTGCGCGCGACGGTCAACAAGGTGTTCCACCTCGACGCCAACCGCGGCGAGCTCGACCAGTACAACCTCGGCTGGGACGCCTACCTCGCGCAGCGCGAGTCCGACGAGCGGCGTCGTCGTCGCGAGCGGCAGAACGCGGAGAAGAAGGCGGGCGCGCTCCTCGCCCAGGGCGAGAAGATGCGCGCCAAGGCCACCAAGGCCGTCGCCGCGCAGCAGATGATGCGGCGCGCCGAGAAGATGCTCGCCGGCATCGAGGGCGAGCGCCAGAGCGACAAGGTCGCGAAGCTGCGCTTCCCGAAGCCCGCGCCGTGCGGCCGCACGCCGCTCACCGCGAGCGGGCTGTCCAAGGCCTACGGCTCGCAGGAGGTCTTCGCGGGCGTCGACCTCGCGATCGACCGCGGCAGCCGCGTCGTCGTGCTCGGCCTCAACGGCGCCGGCAAGACGACGCTCCTGCGCATCCTCGGCGGCGTCGAGCAGCCGGACACGGGCGAGGTGCACCCGGGCCACGGCCTGAAGATCGGGTACTACGCCCAGGAGCACGACACGCTCGACATGGACGCGACCGTCGTCGAGAACCTGCGTCACGCGGCGCCCGACCTCACGGACACGCAGGTGCGCTCGGTGCTCGGGTCGTTCCTGTTCTCCGGCGACGACGCGGACAAGCCGACGAACGTGCTGTCCGGCGGGGAGAAGACGCGCCTCGCGCTCGCGACGCTCGTCGTCTCGGCGGCGAACGTGCTGCTCCTCGACGAGCCGACGAACAACCTCGACCCGGCGTCGCGCGCCGAGATCCTCGGCGCGCTCAAGACGTACGAGGGCGCGGTCGTCATGGTCACGCACGACGACGGCGCGGTCGAGGCGCTCGAGCCCGAGCGGGTCCTCCTGCTGCCGGACGGCGACGAGGACCTGTGGAGCGACGAGTACGCGGAGCTCGTCTCGCTGGCCTGACGTGGCCTGATCCCCCCGGCGGGGCCTACCGCGGCGTGGGCTCCTGGGCGTCGAGCTGCGCGTCGATGAGCGCGTCCTCCTCGTCCTCGGCGCTCGGACGGCGTGAGCGCGGCTCCCGCCGGGCCCGCGCGGCGTCCGGGTCCTGGGCCGCGAGGAGGTCACCGGCGGTGAGGGTGGTCTCCTCCCCGCGCGCGTCGCGCCGGTCGCGGCGCACGAGGAGCCAGAACCCGGTGACGGCGCCGAGGGCGAACACCGCCCACTGGAACGCGTACGACAGGTGCGAGCCGGGGTCGGTGTCCGGCTTCGGCAGCGCCTCCAGGGTCTGCGCCGCGGCCGGGACCTCGGTGCGCAGCTGCCCGTAGGCACCCACCGTGCGGCCCTCGGCCCAGCCGCCGCCGTCCGGGCCGGCGGCGAGGACCTGGTCCGTCGCGATGGCCTGCACCTGGCCCGCGGGCGCGTCCCGGCCCGACGGCGGCTCGTCGCCGCGCAGCGTGACGGTCGCCTCGACGTCGCCCGCGGGGGGCGGGGGCACGTCCCCGGGGGTGACGGCGTCGGTCCCCAGCGGCACGAACCCGCGGTCCACGACGACGACGAGCCCGTCCGGCGCGGACGGCGTGGGGTTCGTCACGAACGGGACGAGCACGTGGAAGCCGGGGCTGCCGCCGACCGGCCGGTTGCGCAGCAGGACCGTGGCGTCCGTCTCGTAGCGGCCCTCGAGCGTCACCGGCCGCCAGAGGTCGGCCTCGTCGAGCTCCGCACCGGGGGCGGGGAGCACGTCCTCCACCGGGACCGGGGTCGACGTGTAGTTCGCCTCGATGCGCTCGATCTCGGCGTCGCGCGAGACGTAGCGGTTCCACTGCCAGCGGCCCGCGACGAGGCACAGCGCGACGAGGACGAGGACCCCGACCGCGAGCGTCGCCCACTGGCGCGGCGTGCGCGGCTGGTGGGCGTCCGCGGTGGCGCGCTGCGGCGTCGGGCCCGCGGGGACGTGCGGTGGTGCGGCCTGCGTCACGGGGCCGCCCGGCGCTCGAGCTCGTCGACCGGCACGGTCGAGCGCCAGAACGAGCGGGCGCCGAGGAACGTCTCCAGGTGCTCCCGGTGCGCGTCGCACGCGAGCCACACCTTGCGCCGCTCAGGCGTGTGGATCTTGGGGTTGTTCCACAGCAGACCCCACGCGGCGGCCTCGCGGCAGCCCTTGGCGCTGCACACCAGCTCCTCCTCGCCGACGGGGTCGGCGAGGCCCAGGACGTCGGTCACCGGCGGTCCTCCTCGTCGTCGTGCGGCTCGCGGGGCTCGGCGCCCGCGATGCCGTGGCTTCCGGGTGCTCCCGCCGTGGGCAGCGCCCGGTGCTCCATGGGGGAGGTGTCGTAGTGCGCCTGGTCGCGGCCCGCGTTGGCGACGAGCACCGCGCTGTACGGCAGCACGACCGCGCCGACGGCGAGGACCCAGGTCACCCAGCTGCCCTGCGCCAGGATGGCGCCGAAGATGCACACGAGGCGGATGCCCATCTGGATCAGGTACTTGCGCTCCCGGCGCGCCTGGTCCGCGGCGAGCGGTTCCGGGGCGGCGGTGATGCTCGGGACCGCCTCGGCCGACCTCCGGGCGGCGCGTCGTGTGGTCACCCGTCCAGTCTACGTTTGTCGGGACCCCACAAAGTGTGGGGGAGCGGTGTGACCTCGCCGCACCGCGCACCGCGGGCCCCGCGCACGGTACGGTCGGTGCGGCGCCGTCGCGCCGGGCCCGGCAGGGCCCACCCGGCACCGGCCGCGCGGGACCCGTCCCCGGCCGCCGACCCACCCGACCGTCCCGAGGAGCCGCACGTGTCCGAAGCCACCGCCCCCGCCCCGCGCACCGTCGTCGTCACCGGCGCGAACCGGGGCATCGGCCGTGCCATCGCCGAGCGCTTCGTCGCGAACGGCGACCGCGTCGCGACCGTCTACCGGGGCGGTGACCTGCCCGAGGGCGTCTTCGGCGCCGTGGCGGACATCACCGACACCGCCGCCGTCGACGCCGCGTTCTCCGAGATCGAGAAGGAGCTCGGCCCGGTCGAGGTGCTCGTCGCGAACGCGGGCGTCACGCACGACCAGCTCCTGCTGCGGATGACCGACGAGGACTTCGAGTCCGTGATCGACGTCAACCTCACCGGGACGTTCCGCTGCGTGCGCCGGGTGACGAAGGGCATGATCCGGCAGCGCCGCGGCCGCATCGTGCTCGTGTCGTCCGTGATCGGCCTCTACGGCGGCGCGGGCCAGGTCAACTACGCCGCGTCGAAGGCCGCGCTCGTCGGCATGGCACGCTCGATCACGCGCGAGCTCGGGTCGCGCAACATCACGGCGAACGTCGTGGCGCCCGGGTTCATCGACACCGCGATGACCGCCGAGCTCCCCGAGGAGCGCCAGGCCGCCTACAAGGCCGCCATCCCCGCGGGCCGCTTCGCCCAGGCGGACGAGGTCGCCGGCGTCGTGCAGTTCCTCGCGTCCGACGACGCCGCGTACGTCTCGGGCGCCGTGATCCCCGTCGACGGCGGCCTCGGCATGGGCCACTGACCGCTCTCGGCGGCGCGTCCCGCGCCCGCCAGCGGCGCCGTCACCGACGCGCCCGCCCCACCTCTCTTTCAGTACGCTCGCCTCAGCGCGCCCACAGCGGGCGCACGACGGAAGGAAACCGATGGGTCTGCTCGACGGCAAGAAGCTCCTCGTCACGGGAGTGCTCACCGACTCCTCGATCGCGTTCCACGCGGCGCGGCTCGCGCAGGAAGAGGGTGCCGAGGTCGTGCTCTCCTCGTTCGGCCGCCAGATGAAGCTCACGCAGGCCTTCGCGAAGCGCCTGCCGGTCGAGGCGCCCGTCGTGCAGCTCGACGTCACGGACGCCGACGACCTCGCCGGCCTCGCGGACGCGGTGCGCGAGCACACGGACCGCCTGGACGGCGTCGTGCACTCGATCGGCTTCGCGCCGCAGAGCGTCATGGGCGGCAACTTCCTCTCCGCCACCTGGGAGGACGTGGCGACCGCGCTCCAGGTCTCGACGTTCTCTTACAAGTCCCTCGCGGTCGCCGCGAAGCCCCTCATGACCGACGGCGGCGCCGTCGTCGGCCTGACGTTCGACGCGCAGTTCGCGTGGCCGGTCTACGACTGGATGGGCGTCGCGAAGGCGGGCCTCGAGTCCGCGAACCGCTACCTCGCGCGCGACCTCGGCCCCGACGGCATCCGGGCCAACCTCGTCTCCGCGGGCCCGATCCGCACCACGGCGGCGAAGTCCATCCCGGGCTTCGAGCAGATGGAGGACGGCTGGCCGAACCGGGCGCCCCTGGGCTGGGACCAGACGACGGCGGAGCCCGCCGCGCGCGCGGTCGTCGCGCTCCTGTCCGACTGGTTCCCGGCGACGACCGGTGAGATCGTGCACGTCGACGGCGGCGTGCACGCCATGGGGCAGTGACCGCGGAGCAGCGCAACGGCGCGCAGACCCCCGACGGCGGCACGCGCCGCCTCGTCCTGCTGCGCCACGCGAAGGCGGAGCCCGGCGGCGGGAGCGTCGACGACGTGCTGCGTCCCCTCGCGCTCAACGGCCGCCGGCAGGCGGTGCGCGTCGGTGCGGCGCTGCGCGAGACGGGGCTCGTCCCCGAGCGCGTGCTGTGCTCCTCCGCGCTGCGCACGCGCCAGACGTGGGAGCTCCTCGCGGCGCACCTGGGCGACGTCGAGCCCGACGTGCTGGTGAGCGACGGGCTGTACGCGGCCGACGTGGCCGACGTGCTGGACCTCCTGCGCACCACGGACCCGCGCGTCCGCACGCTTCTCGTCGTCGGGCACGAGCCCACGATGGCGGCCACGGCGTCGTACCTGGCCGACCCGGCGTCCGACGGCGGCGCGCTCGCCCAGGTGCGCGTCGGCGTGCCGACCGCGACGTACTCGGTGCTGGAGTCCGGGGCGTCGTGGGACGCGTGGGAGCCGCAGGCCGCCCTGCTGACGTACGTGGGCCGGCCGTCCTGACCCGAGCCCGGCGCACCCGCACGACGGAGCCCCGGCACCTCACGGTGCCGGGGCTCTCGCGCGTCCGGGGTCAGCGCGCGGCGTCGACCTGGTCGACGACCCCGAGCACCGCGTCGAGGCGCGGTCCGTCGACGCCGTAGGGCGCCTGCTCCCGCACGACGGGCTTGGCCGCGAAGGCGATGCCGACGCCCGCCGCGCCGATCATGTCGAGGTCGTTCGCGCCGTCGCCCACGGCGATCGTCGCGCTCATCGGCAGGCCGAGCTCGGCCGCGAACTCGCGCAGCGCCGCCGCCTTCGCCGCGCGGTCGACGACCGGCCCGGTCGTGCGGCCCGTGAGCCGCCCGTCGGAGACCTCGAGCCGGTTCGCGCGGAAGCGCGTGATGCCGAGCTCGGCCGCGAGCCCGGCGACGACCTCCTCGAAGCCGCCCGAGACGAGCGCGACCTCCCAGCCGCGGCGCCGGGCCTCGGCGACGAGCTCCCGCACGCCGGGGGTGAAGGTCGCGCGCGCGCGGACGTCGGCGAACGCCGCGACGGGCACGCCCGCGAGGGTCGCGACCCGTTCGCGCAGCGAGGCGCCGAAGTCGATCTCGCCGCGCATCGCGCGCTCGGTCACCGCGGCGACCTCGGCCCGCGTGCCCGCGTGGTCGGCGAGCAGCTCGATGACCTCCTGCTCGATGAGCGTCGAGTCGACGTCCATGACGAGGAGCCGCACGGGGGCGCTCGACGGGTCGGGGGTCACGCGAGGGCTCCTCGGGCTGGCGGTCGCGGGCGGGGCAGGGCTCGGCGCGGCGTCGGGCACGTGCACGACGCCGGTCGGGGAAGGCGTCACTCGACGACCGTCCCCTTGGGGACGACCGTGATCCCGGACTCGGTGACCGTGAAGCCGCGCGCGCGGTCCTGCTCGGGGTCGAGACCGATGCGGGCCTGCTCCCCGACGACGACGTTCTTGTCGATGATCGCGCGGTGCACCTGCGCGTGGCGGTGCACCTGCACGCCGTCCATGAGCACGGAGTCCGAGACGGACGACCACGAGTGCAGGTAGGTGCCGGGCGACAGGACGGAGCCGACCGCCGTCGCACCCGAGATGATGACGCCGGGGGAGACGATCGAGTCCGCGGCGTGGCCCAGGCGGCCGCGCCCGGCGTGCACGAACTTCGCGGGCGGCAGACCGGTGTAGCCGGTGTGCAGCGGCCACTCCTCGTTGTAGAGGTTGAAGACCGGCGTGACGGCGATGAGGTCCTTGTTCGCGTCGTAGTACGAGTCGATCGTCCCCACGTCGCGCCAGTAGTCGCGGTCGCGGTCGGTCGAGCCCGGCACGTCGTTGCGGATGAAGTCGTAGACCGCGGCGGTGCCCTTCTCGACGAAGGCCGGCACGATGTCGCCGCCCATGTCGTGGCGGGAGTCCGCGTTCGCGGCGTCGGACGTGACGGCCTCGATCAGCGCGTCGGTGTCGATGACGTAGTTGCCCATCGAGGCGAGCACCTCGTCCGGGGAGTCGGCGAGGCCCACCGGGTCCGCGGGCTTCTCGCGGAACGCGGCGATCTTCGTCGGGTCCTTCGGGTCGGTCTCGATGACGCCGAACTGGTCCGCCATCGAGATCGGCTGGCGGATGCCCGCGACGGTGAGCTGCGCGCCCGACTCGACGTGCGCGTCGACCATCTGGGAGAAGTCCATGCGGTACACGTGGTCCGCGCCCACGACCACGACGATGTCCGGGCGCTCGTCGTCGATGATGTTGAGGCACTGGTAGATCGCGTCCGCGCTGCCGAGGTACCAGTGCTTGCCGACGCGCTGCTGCGCGGGCACCGGCGCGACGTAGTTGCCGAGCAGGGACGACATGCGCCACGTCTTCGTGATGTGCCGGTCGAGGCTGTGCGACTTGTACTGCGTGAGCACGATGATGTGCAGGTAGTGGGAGTTCACGAGGTTGGACAGCGCGAAGTCCACGAGGCGGTAGATGCCCCCGAAGGGCACCGCGGGCTTGGCCCGCGAGGCGGTGAGCGGCATGAGGCGCTTGCCCTCGCCCCCGGCGAGGACGATGGCGAGGACTCGGGGTGCGGCGGCCATGCCCAGACGGTAGCCCCTCGGGGCGGGACCACGCAGCAGGACCCGCATCCTGGGCGCGGGTCGCTTCGGCCCCGCCCACCGGGGGGTCCGCGGCGGGCGACTCGGCTACGGTGTGGCGCGTGAGAGTCGACCTCCTGACCCGTGAGTACCCGCCGCACGTCTACGGCGGGGCCGGCGTGCACGTCGCCGAGCTGTCCGCGGTGCTGCGGCGCCACGTCGACGTGCGCGTGCGCTGCTTCGACGGCCCGCGCGGCGAGGACGGCGTGACCGGCTACTCCGTGCCCGGCGTCCTGTCCGGGGCGAACGCCGCGCTCGGCACGTTCGGCGTCGACCTGCAGATGGCGGACGACGTCGCGGGGGCCGACCTCGTGCACTCGCACACCTGGTACGCGAACCTCGGGGGCCACCTCGCGGGGCTGCTGCACGGCGTCCCGCACGTGCTGTCCGCGCACTCGCTCGAGCCCCTGCGGCCGTGGAAGGCGGAGCAGCTCGGCGGCGGGTACGCGCTGTCGTCGTGGGCGGAGCGCACCGCGTACGAGGGCGCGGCGGGGATCGTCGCGGTCTCCGGCGGGATGCGCGACGACATACTGCGCGTCTACCCGCAGGTCGACCCGGCGAAGGTGCACGTCGTGCACAACGGGATCGACCTCGACGGCTGGCGTCGCCCCGAGCCCGGCACCCAGCAGGACGTCGCCGACCGCGTCGTGCGCGACCTCGGCATCGACCCCGCCCGGCCCGCCGTGGTGTTCGTCGGGCGGATCACGCGCCAGAAGGGCCTGCCGTACCTGCTCCGGGCCGCGCGCTCGCTGCCCGACGAGGTCCAGCTCGTCCTGTGCGCGGGCGCCCCGGACACCCCGGAGATCGCCGCCGAGGTGAGCGGCGCCGTCGCGGAGCTCCAGGCCGAGCGCAGCGGGGTCGTCTGGATCGAGCAGATGCTGCCGCGTGCCGAGCTCGTCGCGGTGCTCGCCGCGTCGACCGTGTTCGTCTGCCCGTCCGTGTACGAGCCGCTCGGCATCGTCAACCTCGAGGCGATGGCCGTCGGGCTGCCCGTCGTCGGGACCGCCACGGGCGGTATCCCCGAGGTCGTGGACGACGGCGTCACCGGCCTCCTCGTGCCGATCGACCAGGCTGACGACGGCACGGGCACCCCGCTCGACCCCGACCGCTTCGTGGCCGACCTCGCGGCCGCGCTCACCCAGGTCGTGACCGACCCCGAGCGCGCCGCCGCGATGGGCCGCGCGGCCCGGCAGCGCGTCGAGGACCACTTCGCGTGGGACGCGATCGGCGATCGCACGCTCGAGGTCTACCGGACGGTGCTGGAGCAGTCGTGACCACCGCGGGGAGCGGCCGGGTCGACGAGGCGTCGCGCCTCGTCGCCGCCGCGCCCCGTGCCGTGTACCGCGCGCTCGTCGACGAGGACGCGCTCGCGGCCTGGCTCCCGCCCGACGGCATGACCGGCCGCTTCGAGCGCTTCGACCTGCGCCCCGGCGGCGGCTACCGCATGGTCCTCGCCTACGACGACCCGCAGGCCGACCCCGGCAAGACGGGCGAGGGGACCGACGTCGTCGACGTCGCGATCGTCGACCTCGACCCGGGCCGGAGCGTCGTGCAGCGGGTCGTCTTCGCCGCGGACGACCCGGCGGTCGCCGGGACCATGACGATGACGTGGACCGTCGAGCCGACCGCGGGCGGCACGCTCGTCACGGTCCGCGCCACGGACGTGCCGTCGGGCATCTCCCCGCAGGACCACGCCGTCGGGATGGCCTCCTCGCTCGCCCACCTCGACGCGTACGTGACGTCGCGCGCCTGACGACGGTGCCTGACGGGCCCTCGGCAGCGCGCGAGGTCGACCTCGCGGACGGGGTCAGGTGGTGGCGGTCCAGAGGGTGGCGGCGCCCACTGCGTGGCGCGACGCGCGGTCCACCTCGCGCAGCGCCGTCGAGCGCTGGTCTGCCTGCCAGAGGTTGACCGACCCGCCGTCGTCGGCGGTCGCGAGGTCGACGATCGCCCTCAGCCGGACGGCCTGCACGAGGACCTGGACGGCGCGCGGCGGGACGGCGGACGGGAGCTGCCACGTCGGGGCGCCGCCCGCGCGCAGGTCGGCGATGGCGCCCGCGGCGTCGTCGCGCCAGCGGGCGACGTCGAGCTCGTCGAGGGCGCGCGTGGCCAGCAGCAGCGCCGTGCGCAGGTCGCGCTCCGCCTCGGGGAGCGACCCGACCGCGCCGAGCACGCGGGCGCTCCACGGCCCGACCTGCGTCACGTGCCACGTGACGAGGTGGCCCGGCTCCAGGTCGCTGCCGAACTCCGTGACCTCGGGGACGAGCGCCCACGACCCGGACGACGTCGTGACCACGACGCACTCGCCCGCGTCCGTCGCGTGCGCGGCGGCCTCGGGCGGCACGCCCGACACGTCGCCGGGGACCGGCGCGAGCGCGACGACCTCGCGCGCGTCGCCGGCCCACGCGCCCGCGAGGTCCGCGAGCCGGACGTCGCCGAGCGCCCCGGACACCACGTGCGGCTCGTCGTCGCGCTCCACGGCGCGCACGAGGCGGGCCGTCCCGTCGTCGTCGCCGAGGCGCGCGGCGCGCAGCCAGAGCGCGAGCAGGGCGCTGCGGGGGAGGGCGCCCGCGCTCGACGCGGAGCCAGGGCCCGGGGTGGGCTGCGGGGCGTCGTGCGGACCCCCGGACGAGTGTGAGACCACGACGGCCAACCTATAGGGTCGGTGACCATGAGCGCGGTTCTCGACCTGAAGGGCGTCACCGTCCGACGCCACCCCAAGACCATCCTCGACGCGGTGGACTGGCAGGTGAACGAGGGCGAGCGGTGGGTCGTGCTGGGCCGCAACGGCGCCGGCAAGACGACGCTCCTGCAGATCGCGTCCGCACGCATGCACCCCACGGCCGGCACGGCCGACGTCCTCGGCGAGCGGCTCGGCCGCGTCGACGTGTTCGAGCTGCGCCCGCGCGTCGGGCTCGCGTCCGCGGCCCTGGCCGACCGCATCCCCGGCGACGAGACCGTGCGCGACGTCGTGCTCACCGCCGCCTACGGCGTCACGGGCCGGTGGCGCGAGGAGTATGAGGAGTTCGACGCGCAGCGCGCGGACGACCTGCTCGCCGCGTTCGGCGTCGACCACCTCGCGGACCGCACCTTCGGCACGCTGTCCGAGGGGGAGCGCAAGCGCACGCAGATCGCGCGCGCACTCATGACGGACCCGGAGCTCCTGCTGCTCGACGAGCCCGCCGCGGGCCTCGACCTCGGCGGTCGCGAGGAGCTCGTGGGGGCGCTCGCGGAGCTCGCGGGCGACCCGGCGTCGCCGGTGCTCGTGCTCGTCACGCACCACGTCGAGGAGATCCCGCCGGGCTTCACGCACGTCCTGCTGCTCAAGGACGGCGTGGTGCACACCGCCGGCCCGATCCGCGAGGTGCTCACGGCGGAGAACCTCAGCGACGCGTTCGGCGTGCCGCTGCTCGTCGCGCACGGCGGCGGCCGGTGGATGGCGCGGGCCGCACGAGCCTGACCTCCGCACCGGGTGCGCCCGGGGCGTGCACCACGGGCGGAAATTCGGTAAAGTACACGTAAAGCGCGCACGTGGGAACGGGGGTTCGAGATGGACTGGCTGTGGTGGGTCGGAGCGGCGCTGCTCCTCGGTCTCGTGGAGATCATCTCGCTCGACCTCGTGCTCATCATGCTCGCCGGGGGATCCCTCGCCGCGGCGGGCGTCAACGCCGCCGACGGGCCGCTCTGGCTCCAGATCGTCGCGTTCGCGGTCGTGAGCGTCATCCTGCTCCTCACGCTGCGCCCGTGGCTCCTGCGGCACCTGCGCTCGCGCGTCCCGCTCACCGAGACGAACGTCGCGGCGCACGTCGGCCGCACGGCGCTCGCCGTCGACCGCGTGAGCGAGTTCGGCGGCCGCGTGAAGCTCGTCGGCGAGGTCTGGACCGCGCGGACCGAGCCCGACGCGCCGCAGATCCCCGTGGGCACCGAGGTGCGCGTCGTCCGGATCGACGGGGCGACGGCCGTCGTCGCGCCGCTGCCCGCACAGCACCCCACCGGGTCGTGACCACCCGGCACACCCGTACCGCGCCGCCGGGCGACCGGTCGCGCGACCGACGACCAGGAGGCAGTCGATGAACGACCCCAGTCCCGGAACGATCCTCGCGTACGTCGTCCTCGCGCTGATCCTGATCTTCGTCATCGTCGCGCTCGTCAAGGCGGTGCGCATCGTGCCGCAGGCGGTCGCGATCATCGTCGAGCGCCTGGGCCGGTACTCGCGCACGCTCGAGCCGGGCCTGCACCTGCTGGTGCCGTTCATCGACCGCGTCCGAGCGTCGGTGGACCTGCGCGAGCAGGTCGTGTCGTTCCCGCCGCAGCCGGTCATCACGTCCGACAACCTCGTGGTCAGCATCGACACGGTGATCTACTTCCAGGTCACCGAGCCGAAGTCCGCGGTCTACGAGATCGCGAACTACATCACCGCGATCGAGCAGCTCACCGTCACGACCCTGCGCAACGTCATCGGCTCGATGGACCTGGAGCAGACGCTCACGAGCCGCGACCAGATCAACGGCCAGCTCCGCGGCGTCCTCGACGAGGCGACCGGTCGCTGGGGCATCCGCGTGAACCGCGTCGAGCTCAAGTCGATCGACCCGCCCCCCAGCGTGCAGGGCTCGATGGAGCAGCAGATGCGCGCCGAGCGTGACCGCCGCGCCGCGATCCTCACCGCGGAGGGCGTCAAGCAGTCCCAGATCCTCACGGCCGAGGGCGAGAAGCAGGCGGCGATCCTCCGGGCCGAGGGTGACGCGCAGTCCCAGATCCTCCGGGCCGAGGGTGAGGCGCGCGCGATCCTCCAGGTCTTCGACGCCATCCACGAGGGTGACGCGGACCCGAAGCTCCTCGCGTACCAGTACCTCCAGATGCTCCCGCAGATCGCGAACGGCACGGCGAGCAAGCTGTGGGTCGTGCCGACGGAGTTCACCGCGGCGCTCGGCTCGATCGCCAAGGGGTTCGGCGGCGTGCCGGGGATCGACGGCGGGGGAGTGCCGAGCGGGGGCCCCGCCGAGGACGCGGAGGCGGCCGAGGCGAGCGCCGAGGCGCGTCGCGAGCGCGAGCGCGACCGTGTGAAGTTCGGCGTCCCGTCGCTCACCGACCCCGCCGAGGCCCTCGCCGAGGCGCGGCGCCAGGCGGAGGCGGCGACCGCCGACGCGACGAGCTCGGGGACCCGGTCCGGCCTGCCGTTCGACCCGCAGACCGAGCGGGGCCAGCACCCGGGCGGCGCCGGCGAGCACCACGCGGCCGCGCCCGAGCCGGGCGCCGCCACGCCGCGTCCGCTGGGCGGGCCGTCGCAGTACGCGCCGCCGCCCCCGCAGCCGATCGTCGAGGACGCGCCCACCACGGACCAGCCCCCGACCGACGAGCCGCCCGCCGGCGGGCCGCCGTCCTTCTCGCCGCGGCACTGACGGGGCGCGCCACCCGCGCCACCCGCGCAGCCTGGGCGGCCGCGGTGGCCCCCGGCCACGCACGACGACGCCCCTGCACCCACCCGGGTGCGGGGGCGTCGTCGTGCCGCCCGCCGGAGATTCGCCGGGAGCGGACGACCTTGAGAGTGAGTGCTCACTCAGTTACCGTCGAGGCGTGGTCCCCGTCTCCGTGCCCCCTGACGCCCCGACCGACGCCCGCGTCGACGCACCCACCGACGCGCCGTCCGACGCGTCGGCCCCGGAGCGCACGCGCGCGCGCCCGCTCTCGCGCGAGGAGCGCCGCGACGCGATCGCCGCCGCGACGATCCCGCTGCTCGTCCAGCACGGCGCCACCGTGACGACGCGCCAGATCGCCGACGCCGCGGGCGTCGCGGAGGGCACGCTGTTCCGCGCGTTCGCGGACAAGGACGAGATCCTCCACGCCGCGGTCGTGCGCTCGCTTGACCCGGCGCCCGCCGTCGCCGCGATCGGCACGCTCCCGGACGACGACGGGCTGCGCCCGCTCGTCGTGAGCATCGTCGACTTCCTGCTCGAGGCGCAGCGCGTCGGCATGCGCATCTTCGCCGCGGCGCACCAGGTGCTCGACCCGCACCGCGGTGCGACGGCGGACCGCGCCGAGGCCGTGCGCCGGATGCGGGCCGGGGGCGCCCCGGACGCCCGCCGCGCCGGGTTCGACGCGCGGGAGCGCTCGGCGCGCGAGATCGTCGCGGCGATCGAGCGCAAGCTCGCGGCACACCGGGCGCAGCTGCGCGTGGACCCGGCGCTGGCCGCCCGGGCGCTGTTCTCGCTCGTCTTCGGAAACGCCTTGCCGCACCTCTCGGGCGGTGACAGGCTCGACGCCGTGCAGCTCGCCGACCTGATCCTCGGCGGCATCGGGGCGGACGTCACGACCGACCCGTCGCCCTGACCCGGCGGCCCCGTCCACGACGCGCGCGCACCCTCGCCCGGTGCCGCCCGCCCCGCGCACCCGCGACCCGCGGCTCGCGCCCTCGTCCCGCAGCCCCCTCCCGGACAGGAAGCCCATGCTCGTCAGCCTCTTGCGGACACGACTGCGTCCCTACCGGACGCCGATCGCCGTCCTCCTCGTGCTCCAGCTCCTCGCGACGCTCGCGTCGCTCTACCTGCCGAGCCTCAACGCCGACATCATCGACCAGGGCGTCACGCAGGGTGACACCGCCTACATCATGCGCACCGGCGGCCTCATGCTCCTCGTGAGCCTGGGCCAGGTCGTGTGCGCGGTCGCGGCCGTCTACTTCGGCGCGCGGGTCGCCATGTCGTTCGGCCGCGACGTCCGCGCCGGCCTGTTCACCAACGTGCAGCGCTTCTCCGCGCAGGAGATGGGCCAGTTCGGCGCGCCGTCCCTCATCACCCGCACGACGAACGACGTGCAGCAGGTGCAGATGCTCGTGCTGCTGTCGCTGACCATCATGGTGATGGCGCCGATCATGCTGGTCGGCGGCGTCGTCATGGCGCTGCAGGAGAACGTCGAGCTCTCCGGGCTGCTGCTCGTCATCGTGCCCGTCCTCGGGGTGAGCGTCGGGCTCATCATCTGGCGGATGGTGCCCTACTTCCGGCAGATGCAGAAGAAGATCGACGGCATCAACGCCGTGCTGCGCGAGCAGATCACCGGCATCCGCGTGATCCGCGCGTTCGTGCGCGAGCGGCGCGAGGCCGAGCGGTTCGACGTCGCGAACGACGCCCTGTTCGACGTCTCGCTCAAGGCGGGCAAGCTCATGGCGCTCATGTTCCCGACCGTCATGCTCGTCATGAACGCGTCGAGCATCGCGGTCCTGTGGTTCGGCGGACGACAGATCGATGCCGGCGACATGGAGGTCGGGGCGCTCACCGCGTTCCTGTCCTACCTCATGTACATCCTCATGGCCGTGATGATGTCGACGATGATGTTCATGATGGTGCCGCGCGCGGCCGTCTCCGCGGAGCGCATCACCGACGTCGTGCAGACCCGCGCGACGGTCGTCGAGCCCGAGCGGCCCGTCGCGCTCACCACGCGGACGGGCCGCGTCGAGCTCGAGGGCGTCGAGTTCCGCTACCCCGGGGCCGAGGAGCCCGTGCTCCACGACGTCTCGTTCGTCGCCGAGCCCGGGCGGACGACGGCGATCATCGGCTCGACCGGCTCCGGCAAGACCACGCTGCTCAACCTCGTGCCGCGGCTGTTCGACGTGACGGGCGGCGCCGTGCGGATCGACGGGACCGACGTCCGCGACCTCACCGGCGCGGACCTCGGCTCGCTCCTCGGCCTCGTGCCGCAGAAGGCCTACCTCTTCTCCGGGACGGTCGCGGACAACCTCCGCTACGGCCGGCCGGACGCCACCGAGGAGCAGATGTGGGACGCCCTCGAGGTCGCGCAGGCGCGCGACTTCGTCGAGGCGCTCGACGGCGGCCTCGACGCGCCGGTCGCGCAGGGCGGCACGAACTTCTCGGGCGGTCAGCGCCAGCGGCTCGCGATCGCCCGGGCGATCGTGCGCGATCCCGCGGTCTACCTGTTCGACGACTCGTTCTCCGCGCTCGACTACGCGACGGACGCCCGCCTGCGTGCGGCGCTCGCACCCCGCACGCGGCGCTCGACCGTGATCGTCGTGGCACAGCGGGTCGCGACGATCCGGGGCGCCGACCAGATCCTCGTGCTCGACCACGGCCGCATCGTCGGTCGTGGCACGCACACCGAGCTCCTCGAGTCCAACGAGACGTACCAGGAGATCGTCTACTCCCAGCTCTCGATCGAGGAGGCAGCATGAGCGGCGAGCAGGACGCCTCGCGCACGCCCGCGACGTCGGGCGCGGCCTCGCCCGAGGGCGCACCCGCGGCGGCCGGCACGGAGCGCGACGTCGCCCGGACCCGGCTCGCGGGCCGACCCCGCGGTGGCGGCGGGCACGGTCCCATGGGTGGCATGGGCGTCCCCGGGGAGAAGGCGCTCGACTTCAAGGGCTCCCTGCGCCGGTTCGTCGCCTCGCTGCGCCCCGAGCGGGTGCCGATCGTCGCCGTCGTGATCCTCGGCGTGGTGTCGGTGGCGCTCGCGGTCGCGGGTCCGAAGCTCCTGGGCAACGCGACGAACATCATCTTCGCGGGCGTCGTCGGCTCGCAGCTCCCGGCGGGTGTCACCCAGCAGCAGGCCGTGGACGCGCTGCGCGCCCAGGGGCAGGACCAGGTCGCCGACCTCGTCTCGGGCGTGCCCGGCCTCGTCCCCGGTGAAGGCATCGACTTCACGGCGCTCGCGACCGTGCTCGCGTGGGTGCTCGCCGTGTATGTCGGCTCGTTCCTCTTCGGCTGGCTCCAGGGCCGGATCACGGCGATCGTCGTGCAGCGCACCGTCTACCGGCTGCGGGGCGAGGTCCAGGCCAAGCTGGGGCGCCTTCCGCTGTCGTACTTCGACCGCAACCCGCGCGGCGAGATCCTCTCGCGCGTGACGAACGACATCGACAACATCTCCCAGACGCTCACGCAGACGCTGTCGCAGCTCGTGACGTCCGTGCTCACCGTGGTCGGCGTGCTCGGTGTGATGTTCTGGATCTCGCCGCTGCTCGCGGTCGTCGCGCTCGTGACGGTGCCGCTCTCCGTGGTCGTCACCACGCAGATCGCCAAGCGGTCCCAGCCGCAGTTCATCCGGCAGTGGGCCGCGACGGGCCGTCTCAACGCGCACATCGAGGAGATGTACACGGGCCACACGCTCGTCAAGGTCTACGGCCACCAGCAGGCCGCGATCGACGACTTCGAGCGCGAGAACGCGGCCCTCTACGACGCGAGCTTCCGCGCGCAGTTCATCTCCGGCACCATCCAGCCGGCGATGGGCTTCCTCGCGAACCTCAACTACGTGATCGTCGCGGTCGTGGGCGGCCTGCGGGTCGCGTCGGGCACGATGACGCTCGGCGACGTGCAGGCGTTCATCCAGTACTCGCGGCAGTTCACGCAGCCCATCACGCAGATCGCGTCGATGATGAACCTGCTCCAGTCGGGCGTCGCGTCGGCGGAGCGCGTCTACGACCTGCTCGACGCCCACGAGCAGACGCCGGACCCGTCGCCCGCGGCGACGGTGGACCCGGTGCGCGGCCGCGTCGCGTTCGAGGACGTCTCGTTCTCCTACGACCCGGACGTCCCGCTCATCGAGCACCTCGACCTCGTCGTGGAGCCCGGGCAGACGATCGCGATCGTCGGGCCCACGGGCGCGGGCAAGACGACGCTCGTCAACCTGCTCATGCGGTTCTACGACGTGGACGGGGGCCGCATCACGCTCGACGGCGTGGACACGCGGGACATGACGCGCGACGACCTGCGCTCCGACATCGGGATGGTCCTGCAGGACACGTGGCTCTTCAAGGGCACGATCGAGGAGAACCTGCGCTACGGCGTGCGCGACGGCCGCACCGTGGACGACGAGGCGTTCCTCGCCGCCACGCGCGCGACCCACGTCGACCCGTTCGTGCGCACGCTGCCCGACGGGTACGCCACGGTGATCGACGACGAGGGCTCGAGCGTGAGCGCGGGGGAGAAGCAGCTCCTGACGATCGCGCGCGCGTTCCTCGCCGACCCGGCGATCCTCGTGCTCGACGAGGCGACGAGCTCCGTGGACACGCGCACGGAGGTGCTCGTGCAGCAGGCGATGAACGCGCTGCGCGAGGGCCGCACGTCGTTCGTCATCGCCCACCGCCTCTCGACGATCCGCGACGCGGACACGATCCTCGTCATGGAGCACGGCTCGATCGTCGAGCAGGGCTCGCACGACGAGCTGCTCGCGGCGGGCGGCGCCTACGCCCGGCTGTACGAGAGCCAGTTCGCGGCGCCGCTCGGCGCCGAGGCGGAGGACCCGGAGGGCGTGGGCGCTCCCGCGGGCGGTCCCGCGGGGCGCTGACATGCCGCGGCCCGCACCCCTGCCCACCCCGAGGGGTGAGCCGAGGTGCGGGCCGCGTGCCGCCCGGCGCCGTCGCGCTCAGGCGAGCGAGAGGAAGAGCTTCTCGAGCTTGGCTACGTCGAGCGTCGGGTCCTCACCGTCCTCGGCCGGCTCGGTGAGGCACTGACGCATGCCGGACGCGATGATCGCGAACCCGGCGCGGTCCAGGGCCCGCGAGACGGCCGAGAGCTGCGTGACGACGTCCTCGCAGTCCCGCCCTTCGTCGAGCATGCGCACGACGGCCGCGAGCTGGCCCTGGGCGCGCTTGAGCCGGTTGGCGACCTTGCCCATGTCGGTGGGGTCGAGCTCCACGATCGTTTCTCCTGCGTTCGTCGGTTCTGGTCTCGGTGTTCGTCGTGCTGAGGTCGGCAGCGGGCTGCCGTCGTGGTGCGGCCCCGGTGTCTCCCGGGCGGGTCGCGTCAGGCGCAGGTGCAGCGCTGCTCGGGCGGCACCTCGGCCATGACCTCGTCGGCGTGCATGCCGCAGCCGGTCCAGGTGGTCTTGCCGCACGTGCGGCACAGGGCGGGACTGCACATGGTGTGTCTCCTCGGGAGTGGGGTGTCGATCAGGGGTGGGGGGTGTCGATCAGGGGTAGGGGTTCGTCGCTCGGTGGGGCCGGGGCCGGCCCGCGCGCGGAGGTGCAGGATCAGCGTCGCACGGCCCCGCCCGCGGCCTGCCACGCGCCGAGCCCGCCGGACAGGCTCGTCGCGGCGTAGCCGAGCGAGCGGAGCTGGCGGGCGGCGGTGCGCGAGCGCATCCCCGACGCGCACACGACGACGACGGTCGCGCCGTCCTTCAGCCGCCGCGGCGCGGCGGAGGGGACGTCGGCGAGCGGCACGTGCACGGCCTGGGGCGCGTGCCCGGCGCGCCACTCGTCGCGCTCGCGCACGTCGAGCAGCGTCGCGCCGTCGCGGACGAGCTGCACCGCGGTGGTGGCGTCGACGGTCGGGCGCAGGCCGCCGTCGTCGGACGAGCGGGAGAACAGGCGGCGGAGGCGGTCGATCATGCGGGGACTCCTTCGAGGGTGCGCGCGGCGCGCGGCGTGGTGGTCAGGGTGAGCCAGCCGCCGGAGAGGTTGCGCGCGTCGAGCCCGGCGGCGAGCAGGACACGGGTCGCGAGGTAGGAGCGCACACCGCTCGCGCAGTGCACGGCGACGGGGCGCCCCGCCGCGGCGGCGCGCACCTCACCGAGCCGCTCGCGCAGCTCGGTGTGCGGCACGTTGAGAGCCCCGTCGAGGTGGCCCCCGGCGTGCTCGGCGCGCGACCGGACGTCGAGCACGAGGGAGGTCGCGACGACCTCGTCGAGGTCGGCCGCGTGCCACTGCGGCATGGTGCCGTCGAGCACGTTCTGGGCGACGAACCCCAGCATGTTGACGACGTCCTTGGCGGCGCCGTAGGGCGGGGCGTACGCGAGCTCGAGCTCGGCGAGGTCGTCGGCGGTGAGCCCGGCGCGCAGCGCGGTCGCGAGCACGTCGATGCGCTTGTCCACCCCCGCGCGGCCCACGGCCTGCGCGCCGAGCAGGCGGCCGTCGGGCGCGAAGCTCGCCGTCACGTGCACGGGCTCGGCCCCGGGGAACCAGCCCGCGTGGTGGGCCGCGTGGACGCGCACCTGCTCGTGCGCGACGTCGGCCGCCGCCAGGGTGGCGTGGCTCGGCCCGGTCACGGCGGCGGTGAGGCCGAACACGCGCACGATCGCCGTCCCGAGCACGGGCGCCTGCGGCGTGGTGCGGTGCCCGGTCATCGCGTCCGCGGCGCGGCGGCCCTGGCGGTTGGCCGGGCCCGCGAGCGGGACGGGGCCGGTCGCGCCGGTCACGGCGTGCACGACCTCGACGGCGTCACCGACGGCCCACACGTGCGGGTCGGACGTGCGCTGGTCGCCGTCGACGCGGATCGCGCCGCGCTCGCCGAGGGCGAGCCCGGCTGCCGCCGCGAGGTCGCTCGCGGGTCGCACACCCACGCTGACGAGCACCACATCGGCGTCGAGGGCCGTGCCGTCCGTGAGCTCGAGCGCGACGGCGTGGTCCGCGCCCGCCGGCTGCGGCACGACGGCGCTCGCGGAGGTCCCGAGGTGCAGCCCGACCCCGTGGTCGCGCAGCTCGTCCGCCAGCAGCGGCGCGAGGTCCGGTTCCAGCGGCGGGAGCACCTGGTCGGCGCGCTCGACGACGTCGACCGTGAGGCCCCGCCCGACGAGCGCCTCCACGGCCTCGAGCCCGATGAAGCCCGCACCGACGACGACGGCCCGCACCGGGGCCGTGCGGCCGTCGGCCACCTCAGCCTCGAGCTCGGCGAGCCGGCCGGTGAGGGCGTCCAGGTCGCCGATCGTCCGCAGCGTGTGCACGGCCGGGTGGTCCAGCCCCGTGACGGGCGGGAGGACCGTCGTCGCGCCCGGTGCGAGGAGGAGCGCGTCGTAGCCGAGCTCGTACGTCCCGCCCTCGGCGGCGACGGTGACGGTGCGTGCGGCGCGGTCGACCGCGGTGACGCGGTGGCGCGTGCGCACGTCGAGGTCGAGGCTCGCGCGGAGCGAGCCGGGCGTGTGCAGCAGGAGGGGGTCGCGGTCCGCGATCTCGCCCGACACCTGGTACGGCAGGCCGCAGCCCGCGAACGAGACGTGGTCGGACTGCTCGAGCACGATGATCGACGCGCGCTCGTCGAGGCGGCGGGCGCGCGCGGCGGCGCTCATGCCGCCCGCGACGCCGCCGACGACGACGATGCGGCGGGCGCCGTCGAGGTCGGACGGAGGGGTCGTCGAGCCAGGAGTCGAAGGGATCATGCTCCGACGATACCCCCGGGGGTATCGCTTGACGCAAGTCGACGGGCTGAGAGGTGGGTCACGGGACGCCCCGGGCGCGGGCGCGGCTGCTCACAGCCGACGGACAGCCGTGGCATCCCGGCAGCACACGCACGCTTCGTAGACACGGCCCATGAGCACTCCCACCCCGCCCCCCGCCTCGTCCGCCTCGTCCGCGCCGCCCGCGCCCCGACGCCGACCGCGGTGGCGTGCCGCGCTCGTCACCACCCTTGCGGTGCTGCTCCCGCTGGGTGGCGCCTCGGCGTGGGCGCTGGACCGGTTCGTCGTCGAGCACGTCGAGATCGCCGACGTGTCGGCCTACGAGGCCTCGCAGGGTCTCGACGCACACGGGACGTCGAGCCAGGGCGCGACGGCGGACGACGGCGCGGGCACCTCGGCGGGCACCGGCGCGGTCGACGGCGACACGTACACGTCCGACGCCACGAGCATCACGGTCTCCCGGGTGACCACCGGGTCGGGCGACGCCACCCTGACGTACTACGTGGCCGACGTCGTGCTCTCCGACATGACGGACCTGCGCTCCGCGTTCGCCCAGGACGCGTTCGGCACGAACATCACGGAGAAGACGTCGGACATCGCCGCCGACAACGGTGCCGTCCTCGCGGTCAACGGCGACTACTACGGGTTCCGCGACACCGGCATCGTCGTCCGCAACGGCGTCGTGTACCGGGACGAGGGCGCGCGCGAGGGCCTCGCGCTCTACCGCGACGGTCACGTCGAGGTCTACGACGAGACGACGACGGACGCGCAGAGCCTCGTCGACGCCGGGGTGTGGAACACGCTGTCGTTCGGGCCCTCGCTCGTCGAGGACGGCGAGGTCGTGGCCGGGATCGAGGACGTCGAGGTCGACACGAACGTCGGGAACCACTCGATCCAGGGCGAGCAGCCGCGCACGGCGATCGGGGTCGTCGACGCGAACCACCTCCTCCTGGTCGTCGTGGACGGCCGCCAGGAGGGCTACTCGCGCGGCGCGACGACGACCGAGCTCGCCGGGATCCTGCAGGACCTCGGCGCGACGACCGCGTACAACATCGACGGCGGCGGGTCCTCGACCCTCTGGTTCGACGGAGAGGTCGTCAACAGCCCGTCGCAGGGTCGGGAGCGCGGCACGTCCGACGTCCTCTACGTCGCGGACGGTGCCTGATGGCGGCCGTGACCACGCGCGAGCAGCCCGCGGACCCGGCGACGAGCGTCGCGCGGACCGCCGTCGTGGTCCCCGCCTACCAGCCCGACGCGCGGCTCGTCGCGCTCGTCGACGCGCTGCGGGCGGCCGCCCCCGGGTCCCCGGTCGTGGTGGTCGACGACGGCAGCGACCGGCGGTGCGGGAGAGTGTTCCGCGCGGTGCGGGCGCTGGGCGCCGTGGTGCTCACCGTCCCGGTGAACCGTGGGAAGGGCCATGCGTTGCGGACCGGGATCCGCTGGGTGCGCGACCGGCTGCCCGGCCACGGCGTCGTGTGCGCCGACGCGGACGGGCAGCACACCGTGGTCGACGTGCTGCGGGTCGCCGCGCGCTCGCAGGCCGAGCCCGAGGCCGTCGTGCTCGGCGCGCGCCGCTTCGCGGGCGACGTGCCGGTGCGCAGCCGTGTGGGCAACGCCGCGACCCGCTGGGCGTTCGCCGCGACGACCGGCACGCGTGTCCGGGACACCCAGACCGGCCTGCGCGGCTACGGGCCGGGCCTGCTCGCCGATCTCCTCGCCGTGCGCGGGGACCGGTACGAGTACGAGCTGCGGGCGCTCCTCGAGGCGACCCGCGCGGGCCGCCGGATCGTCGAGGTGGACGTCGCGACGGTGTACCTCGACGACAACGCGTCCTCGCACTTCCGGCCCGTCGCCGACTCGTTGCGCGTGTGGGCGCCGCTGCTGCGGTTCGCGGCGTCGTCGCTCGGGTCGGCCGCGGTCGACGTCGTCGCGCTGCTCGCGCTGCACGCGCTCACCGGGTCGCTCCTCGCGGCCGTGGTGAGCGCGCGCCTGCTCAGCGCGGGCGTGAACTTCGCCGTGAACCGCCGCCTGGTGTTCCCGGGCGGGCGTGGTCTCCCGCTGCGCGTCGCGGCGACCCGGTACCTGGCGCTCGCGGCCGTGCTGCTCGCGGCGAGCTACGGGCTGGTCGCGCTGCTGACGGGACTCGGCCTGCCACTCCTCGCGGCCAAGGTCGGCACCGACGCCGCGCTCGTCGCGACGAGCTACGAGGTGCAGCGGCGCGTGGTGTTCGCGCCTCTCAGTGCTGCCCGGCGTCGCGCTCGACGAGCGCGGGGACGTGGTCGCGGGCGGTCCAGCGCCGGCCGACCCACTTGATGACCTCGACGAGCAGGAAGACGACGAGCGCCAGCCCGAGGGTCTTGCCCCACTCCGCGAGCGCGATGGGCGCCGAGTCGAACCACGAGTGCATGAACGGCGCGTAGACGAAGACGGCCTGGAGGGCGAGCAGCGTCGCCGCCGAGACCCAGACCACCCGGTTGCCGCGCAGCACGTCGACCGTGAGGCTCGACCGGTCGAGGAACCGGCAGTTGAACAGGTAGGCGAGCTGGCCGAGCGCGAGCATCGTGACCGCCGTCGTCTGCGCCTCGGCGAGCGGGACGCCCTGCGCCCGCTCGACGTAGAACAACAGGATCGTCGCGCCGCCGATGAGGAGCGACACGAGGAGGATGCGGCGCACGTACGCGCCGTCGAGGATCGACGCCTTCGGGTCGCGCGGGGCGCGGCGCATGACGTCGGGCTCCGCCTTCTCGTACGCGAGCGCGAGCGACAGCGTGACCGCGGTGATCATGTTGATCCAGAGCACCTGGACCGGCTGGAGCGGCAGGGTGAGGCCGAACAGGACCGCGACGAGGATGACGAGCGACTGCGCGCCGTTGGTCGGGAGCAGGAACAGGACGGACTTGCGGATGTTGTCGTAGATCCGCCGCCCCTCCTTCACCGCGCGCTCGATCGTCGCGAAGTTGTCGTCGGCGAGCACGACCTCGGCGGCCTCCTTGGTCGCCTCGGTGCCCTTGATGCCCATCGCGACGCCGACGTCCGCCTGGGTGAGCGCGGGGGCGTCGTTGACGCCGTCGCCCGTCATCGCGACGACCTCGCCGTGCGACTGGAGCGCGGACACGATGCGGATCTTGTGCTCGGGGCTCGTGCGCGCGTACACGTCGACGTCGCGCACGACCGCGCGCAGCCGCTCCGTGCTCATCTCCTCGAGCTCCGGCCCGGTGAGGACGGCCGGCGCGGAGGAGCCGTCGTGGGCGTCGACGATGCCCATCTCCCGGCCGATCGCGAGGGCGGTGCCCGCGTGGTCGCCGGTGATCATCTTCACGCGGATGCCCGCGTCGCGGCACTCGGCGATGGCCTCGATCGCCTCGGGGCGCGGCGGGTCCACGATGCCGACGAGCCCGCACAGCTCCAGGCCGTCCGCGACGTCGGCGACGTCGAGGTCCACCGTGCCGTCGGCGGCCGGGCGTCGCGCGGCCGCGAGCACGCGCAGACCCTGCCCGCCGAGCGCGTCGATCTGCGCGTCCCAGAACGCGCGGTCGAGCGGCTCGGGCGCGCCCTCCGGGCCGACCTGGGTCGCGCAGCGGTCGAGGACGCGGTCGGGCGCGCCCTTGACGTGCACGTGCAGGCCGCCGTCGGGGTCCGCGTCGAGCGTCGCCATGAACTTGTTCTCGGACTCGAACGGCACGACGGCGACGCGCCGCCACCCCGTCGGGTCGACGCCGGCCTTCATGCCGAGCGTGCGCAGCGCGCCCTCCGTCGGTTCGCCCACGAGCCGCCAGCCGTCGGCGTCCTCGCCGTCGGGCACGATCCGCGCGTCGTTGCACAGCATCATGACCGTCGCGAGGGCGGCGAGGTCGCGGTCGTCGGAGAGGTCCGCGTGCCGCTCACCGTCTTCCTCGTCGAGCGTGACGTCGCCGACGGGCGCGTACCCCGCGCCCGCGACCGCGAACGTGCGCCCGCTCGTGCGGACGGTGCGCGCCGTCATCTCGTTCTTGGTGAGCGTGCCGGTCTTGTCCGAGCAGATCGTCGTCACCGAGCCGAGGGTCTCGACCGCGGGGAGCTTGCGCGTGATCGCGCGGCGGCGGGCCATCTGCTGCACCCCGAGCGCGAGCGTGATCGTCACGAGCGCAGGCAGGCCCTCCGGCACCGCGGCGACCGCGAAGCCGATCGACGCCGAGATGAGCTCCGGGACAGTGAAGTCGTGGAAGACGCGGCCGATGATCACCATGACGACGGCCATCGCGAGGATGAGCACCGCGAGCAGCTTGCCGAACCGGTCGAGCTGGCGGGTGAGCGGCGTCGCGAGGCTGCGGACCTCGGAGATCATCGTCTGGATCCGGCCGATCTCGGTCGCCGTCCCCGTCGCGGTGACGACGCCCACGCCCTGGCCCGCGGCCACGAGCGTGCTCGAGAACAGCATGCTCGACCGGTCGCCCACGCCCGCGTCCGCCCCGACCGCGTCGACCTTCTTGGCCGCCGCGACCGACTCGCCCGTGAGGGCCGACTCCTCGACGCGCAGGTTCGTCGCCTGGATCAGCCGCACGTCAGCGGGCACGCGGTCGCCCGAGCGCACCCGCACGACGTCGCCGGGCACGACGTCGTCGGCGTCCACGCGGGCCCACGCGCCGTCGCGTCGCACCTCGGCGTTGACCGACAGCATGTTCCGGATGCCCTCGAGCGCGCTCTCCGCGCGGCCCTCCTGGATGAACCCGATCGCCGCGTTGATCACCGCGACCGCGAGGATCACCGTGAAGTCGACCCAGTCGCCGAGGATCGCCTTGAGCACGGCGGAGACGAGCAGGATGTAGATGAGGATGTCGTCGAAGTGGACCAGGATCCGCTTCCACAGCGGGTCGCGCTGCGGCGGCGGCAGCCGGTTCGGCCCCACCTCCGCGAGCCGCGCCGCGGCGTCGGCGCTGGAGAGGCCGCCCGCGTCCGTGCCGAGCTCGGCGAGGACGGCGTCGGGCGGGCGCGACCACGGCGCGTCGAGCGAGCGCTCGGTCGTGCTCGCCGAGGTCGAGGAGGCCGCCGTGGCGGGGGTCGGTGCAGCGTCCGGCGCGGATCCCATGCCCCTATTCGACCCCCGATGCCCGGATCGCGCGAGGGGCGAAGGACCGTGACCCGCGCCACGCCAGCGGTGGACGGTCAGCGGTCAGGGCGAGGAGAACGGGTTGACGACGGGGACGCCGCTGTCGACGAAGTCCCGGGTGTTCCGTGTCGCCACCGTGAGCCCGTGGGCGAGCGCGGTCGCCGCGAGCAGGGAGTCGACGACGGGCAGCGGGCGCGCCGCGTGCACGGCCGGCCAGCGCTGCGCGATCTCGAGCGTCACGGGGAGGATGCGGTCCCCGTACGTCTCCTCGAGGCCGTGGACCCACGCCTCGAGTGCGGTCGCCCGCGGGGCGTCGCGGGGCACGAGGCGCTGGACTCCCGTGCGGATCTCGCCGACGGTCAGCACCGAGAGGTAGATCTGGTGCGTCCGCAGCCCGCGGAGCCAGGTGACGACCTGCTCGTCCGGGCGGGTTCGGACGAGCTCGGAGACGACGTTCGTGTCGAGCAGGTACCTCACGCGTCGGCCCCGAGATCGAGCTCGCGCAGCGGAGTCCGGTCACGAGTGAGGTCGAGGTCGTCCGTCGTGGGTGCCTGAAGGAGGTAGTCGGCGAGCTCCACGCGGACCCCGGCGAGCTCGTGGTAGAGGTCGATCCCGACGACGACGGCGATCTCCTTGCCGTGCCGGGTGATGACCTGTGGACCGTTCTCGGCCTCTCGCAGGACCTCGCTCAGGCGTTGCTTCGCGTCCTGCACCTGCCAGCTCATGGGACCCCCGCTCCTCGTCCTGTCTGGACAGACTAGACAGGACCGCGCTCGGGATCAAGGGTCCTGGCATGCCTGGGAGAATCGACGACGTGAGCGAGACCAGCACGCGAGCCGGCCTGCGGGTCGTGCACGTCACCGACCCCACCGACGACCGCCTCGCGGACTACAACCGCCTGACCGACGTCGCGCTGCGGTCCAAGCACGAGCCGGAGAAGGGGCTGTACATCGCGGAGAGCTCGACGGTGATCCGGCGCGCGCTCGCCGCCGGGCACCGGCCGCGGTCGTTCCTCATGGCCGAGCGCTGGCTCGACGACCTTGCCGACGACATCGCCGCGCTGCCGGTCGACGACGCCCCGGGCGGCACGGGCGAGCAGCTCGCGGTCTACGTCGGCGCACCCGACGTGCTCGAGGGGATCACCGGGTTCCACCTGCACCGCGGGGCGCTCGCGGCCATGCACCGCCCGCCGCTCGCGCCCGTGCACGACCTGCTCTCGGCAGCCCGTGGCGGGACGGGCGCGCGGCGCGTGGCCGTGCTGGAGGACGTCGTCGACCACACCAACGTCGGCGCGGTCTTCCGCTCCGCCGCCGCGCTCGGCGTGGACGCGGTGCTCGTCTCGCCGCGCTGCGCCGACCCGCTCTACCGTCGCTCGGTGCGCGTGAGCATGGGCACGGTGTTCCAGGTGCCGTGGACGCGGTTCGAGACGTGGCCGGGCGGCCTCGACCTGCTGCGCGACGAGGGCTTCGTCGTCGCCGCGCTCGCCCTCGCCGACGACGCGGTGAGCCTCGACGACGTCGTGGCCGACCCGCCCGAGCGGCTCGCGCTCGTGCTCGGCACGGAGGGCGACGGTCTGTCGCGCGGTGCGATCGAGGCGGCGGACCGGGTCGTCACGATCCCCATGGCCGGGGGAGTGGACTCGCTCAACGTCGCCGCGGCGTCGGCCGTCGCGTTCTGGGCGACGCGCCTGCCCTGACCTCCCTGAGGTCCGAGGCGGCGCGGCCGGGAACAACGGAGCGCGGCGACGCGTTTGGGCCCGTGTCCGTACGTCGTACGAGAAGAGGTCCCGTGCCGGTCCAGCCCTCCCCGTCCCTGCCTGACACCACTCCTCCCGACCGCGTCCGCGATGTCGCGACGCATGCCGTCGCCGAGGAGCAGCAGCACCTCGACGCCGCGCTCGCCCGCCGCGCGGAGCTCCTCGCGGAGCTCGACGCGCAGCTCGCCGCTCCTGCCGACGACGTCGCCGACCGGGTCCCGGCCGCGGGTCCGGTCGGGGCCGAGACCGTCGTCGAGCGCGCGCGGCGCGCCGGGCTGCGCCGCCGTCGGACCGAGCTCGAGCGCGCCGGGAGCGGGCTGGTCTTCGGCCGGCTCGACACGGTCGAGGGCGTCACGCGCCGTGTCGGGCGCGTCGGGATCGCCGCGCCCGACGGCGACGCCGACCCGCTCGTCCTGGACTGGCGCGCCGACGGCGCCCGCGCCTTCTACACCGCGACGGCGCGCGAGCCGCAGGGTCTCGCCCGGCGTCGGCACGTGCGGACCACGGGGGAGCGGGTCACCGGCGTGGACGACGAGCCGCTCGACGGCTCGGGGAGCGGGGCGGGCGACGAGGACGGCCTCGTCGGCGAGGGCGCTCTGCTCGCCGCGCTCTCCGAGCGTCGGACCGGCCGCATGGGCACGGCGGTCGCGACGCTCCAGGTCGAGCAGGACGCGATCGTGCGCGCCCCGGCCGAGCAGACGCTCGTCGTGCAGGGCGGCCCGGGGACGGGCAAGACGGTCGTCGCGCTGCACCGCGTCGCGTACCTGCTGTTCACCCACCCGCACCTCGCGGAGCGAGGGGTCCTCCTGCTCGGGCCGTCGTCGCGCTTCCTCGAGTACGTGGCGCAGGTGCTGCCCGCGCTCGGGGAGACGGCGGTCGTCTCGGCGACGTGCGACACGCTCGTGCCCGGCGTCGCGCCGGAGCGGGACGAGGGGCGCGACGTCGCGGAGATCAAGGGGCGCGCGCTGTGGCACGACGTCGTCGCCCGGTACGCGGACGCCTTCGTCCCGGACGCGCGGGACCTGACGGTCCGCCTCGACGGCGAGCCGCTGACGCTCGACGCGGCCCGCGTCGCCGAGGTCCTCCGTGCCGCCCGCGCAGGCGGTCGGAGCGTGCTCGCCGCGCGGGGCCGGGCCGTGGACCTGCTGCTCGACGCGCTCGTGGACGAGGCCGCGGCACGCCACGCCGAGCTGCTCGCCCGCGTCGAGGAGGGGTTCGAGGACGTGCTCGGGAAGCTCGACGCCGGGCTCGCCGCGCGCGACGACCGCGCCCCCACGACGGGGGCGCGCGGCAGCGACGTCGACGGCGAGCTCACCGAGGACGACCTCGACCGGCTGCGGGACGACCTCGCGCGCGACGCCGGGTTCGCGGCCGCCGTCGACGCCTGGTGGCCGGTCGTGGACGCGCGGGGCGCGCTCGCGGACCTCCTGGGCGACGCCGCGCTGCTCGCGCGCCACGCCCCCGACCTGACGGCGGCCGAGGTGCGCCGCGTGACGAGCGAGCCGGCCGCGCTCGCGCCGAGCGACGTGCCGCTGCTCGACGCGCTCGCCGACGCGCTGGGGGCTGCCGACGCACCCGGCGAGCAGGGCGAGTTTCTCGCGCAGCGCGCGGCCGCGCGCCGCGACTGGGTCTACGGGCACGTCGTGGTCGACGAGGCGCAGGAGCTCTCGCCCATGCAGTGGCACATGGTCCTGCGCCGCTGCCCGACGCGGTCCGTGACGGCCGTCGGGGACGTCGACCAGACCGAGGCGCCGCACCGCCACACGGACTGGGCGGACGCCGTCGGCCCGGTCCTCGGGGACCGCTGGCGGCGCGCGGACCTGACCATCTGCTACCGCACGCCGCGCGAGGTCATGGCGCTCGTCGGGCCGGTGCTGCGCGCCGCGGGCAGCCGGAACGACCCGCCGCGCGCGGTGCGGGACGCGGGGGTCGAGCCGCGGGACGTCGTCGTGCCCGGCGGTGCGCCGGGACGACTGGGCGAGACGGTCGCCGCCGAGGTCGCGCGCCTCGCGGCCCGGTACGACGGCGGGACCGTCGGCGTCGTGGCCCCGCTCGCCCGCCTCGCGGCGCTGCGCGCGGCGGTCCGGGACGTGCCCGTCCTCGGGACGTCGGAGGCGAAGGGCCTCGAGTGGGACGCGGTCGTCGTCGTGGACCCCGACGGCGTCGCCGCCGAGCCGCGCGGGTGGAACGGGCTGTACGTGGCGATGACCCGGTGCACGCAGGAGCTCGTGCGCGTCGCGGTGGGCGAGCGCGCCCGCTCAGCCTGAGGGCCGCGCTCAGTCCGCGGGCGCCGACCGGGCGAACCGGTCGACCTCGCGGACCACGACCTCGACGAGCGCCGGGTCGCCGAGCGGGAGGAAGTGCCCGGCGAGCGGCAGCTCGACGTTCCGTCCGCCCTCGAGCCGGCCGGTCTCGGGGATGTGCGGGTCGAAGCGCGGGTAGACGGCCGTGATGCGGGCGTCGACGCCGCGCTCGGCGGCGAGCGCGAGCAGCGCGGCGTCGCGCGGGGAGAACGCGCGCAGGGTGCGGCCGAGGAGGTACTGCGCGTAGCGCGAGCCGTGGAACGGCGTCGCCACGGCGACCATGCCGGCGACGCGCGGCCCGGCGGCCGACAGCATGACGCGCTTGCCGACGAGGCCGCCCTTGCTGTGGGCGACCAGGACGACGTCGTGCAGGGCGGACTGCTCGAGGAACGCCGCCGTGCGGTCGGCCGCCTCGGCGAACGGGCGCCGGTTGTAGCCGAGGCCGGGCACGGCGTGGACCGGGTGCCCGGCCCGGGCCAGGGCCGTGGCGAGCGGCCCGAGGAGCTGCCACGTCTCGTAGACGCCGGGCAGGAGCACGACGGGGCTCGCGCCGCCGGGGCCGGTCGGGACGGGCCGACGCGCGCGCAGGACACCCTGGACCTGGCGCGCGGCGACGTACGCGTAGTCCACCGCGCGGTCGCGCAGCCGCAGGGAGCGGGGCCAGCGGGGCACCCTCACGGCAGGTCCCGGGACAGGTCGTGCGGCAGTCCACCGGCGTCCCGCACGGCCGCGACGATCGCCTCCGGGTCGCCGTCCATCGCGTGGTGGCGTCCCCGGACCTCGCGGAACGTGCCGCGCGGCGCGGCGAGCGCGAGCTCGCGGCACCACCGGCGCGGCGCGATCGGGTCGTGCGCGCCCCGCACGACGACCAGGCGCCCCGGCACGCGCCGCACGACGTCCTCGAGCCGGTGCGCCAGCATGTGCCGGACCTGGCGCGCGTAGTGCGGCAGCGAGCAGCGCAGCACGTAGTCGACGGCGAGCGTCGCGAGTGCGCGCGGCCGCTCGCCCACCGCGTCGCGCACGAGCCGCAGCGCCTGGCGCGGCGCGCTGCGGGCGTGGCGGTCCGCCGTCGGCCCGACGAGCACCCCGGCGGGTGCCTCGCGGGGGTGGTCGGCCATGGCCTGGGCGACGACCTGCGCGCCCATCGAGTGGCCGACGAGCACGACGACGGGGCGCGGGGCGCCGTCGGGCAGGTCGAGCACGTGGCGGCGCACGTGCTCCGCGACGACGGCCGCGTGCTCCTCGATCGACACGTCGCGCGGCGCGCGGGGCGCCGCGCCGAAGCCGGGCAGGTCGATCGCGTGCACCGCGACCCGGGGGAGCGCCTCCGGCCGCAGGAGCGCGCGCCGCACCGGGTCGAACGCGCGCGCCGACGACCCGACGCCGTGCACGAGCACGACGACGACGTCGGGCGCGTCCGCCCCGGACACGTGCACGACGGCGGTGAGGTCGCCGACCGAGCAGCGCACCTCCGCGGTGCCCGCCGACGCCGTCGACGGCGCGGACGACGCGCCGGAGCGGGCCCGGGCGAACCGGACCCGCTCCGTGACGCGCTGGGTGTCGCCGGCCGTGGCCGGCGACGTGCTCCGGGTCGTCAGCTGACGTCTCCTCGCCACGCGCCCGTCTCGGCCCCGCGGGACTCGATGAACTCCTTGAACCGGGCGAGGTCGCCCTTGACGCGGCGCTCGTCGAGCTGGAGGACGTCGCCCACCTTCTCCACGACCCCCTCCGGCGTCCAGTCGAGCTGGACCGTGACGCGGGTCTGCGTGTCGTTCAGCCGGTGGAAGGTCACGACGCCCGCGTGGTCGGGGCCCGACGTGCTGTTCCACGCGACCCGCTCGTCGGGGTGCTGCTCCGTGATCTCCGCGTCGAACTCCCGCTCGACACCGCCGATCTTCGTCTTCCAGTGCGTGTGCGTCGCGTCGAGCTGGCGGATCTCCTCGACGCCCTCCATGAAGCGGGGGAACTCCTCGAACTGGGTCCACTGGTCGTAGGCCGTGCGGACGGGGACGTCGACGTCGATCGACTGGGTGACCGTGCTCATCGGTGAGACCTCCTGTGGTTGGCGGGCGGTACGACCACACCCTTGCCGGGGTCCGTCCCGCTCGCGCGGCGAACGGGGGTCGGGCTCACTCGAGCGCGCTCGACGGGTCCCCGGAGGCCGGCTCGGCCGCGTCGGTGCGCGAGCCCAGGGAGTCGTCGCCCATGTCCTGCGCGTCCACGACGGCGAGCTCGTCGAGGAGGAACAGGAAGGCGCGCGCGTACGGGTTGTCGTCGACGCGCTCCCGGACGTCGGACCAGTCGATCTGCTCGCGCATCGCCCGCGCGACCGGCAGGAGCCGCGAGAAGTCGCAGTAGTGCTCGCCGAGGACGCGCAGCTTCGACGCCATGATCTCGGTCGCGGACAGCACGGGCATGCGGACCGCGAGGACCTCGAGCTCGTCGGTGCGGGCGAGCAGGTCGTCGTCGATCGGCTCGCCGACCATCCGGTACAGGACGTCGATGAGCTCACCCCCGTGGTACGCCTTGAAGAGCCAGTTCTCCGTCGGCTCCGTGATCTCGAGCCCCGCCTCGCGCAGCACCTCGCGCGCACGGTCCACGTCCACCTCGCGGATCGCGAAGTCGGCGTCGTGGCTCGGCTCCGGCGCCCCGCGGGCCCACGCCGCGTAGCCGCCGACGAGCGCGTGCGGGATCTCGGCCTCGGCCAGCGCCGCGGCGGTCATCCGGAGGCCGTCGTGCAGTGCGTCCCTGTCGTCCACCATGCCCAGGGTCTACACCACCCGCGATGCGCTGGCACGTCGCCACGGGGGAGCGGACGCCCGGCCGAGCGCGTGCGGCCCCGGGCCGCGGTCCCCACAATCGGGAGGGTGCGCCTCGCGACGTTCAACATCCTGCACGGGCGGTCGCTCGTCGACGACCGCGTCGACGTCGGCCGCTTCGCCGCTGCCGTCCGCGCCCTCGACGCGGACGTCCTCGCGCTCCAGGAGGTGGACCGGGACCAGCCGCGCTCGCACCGGGCCGACCTCACCGCGGTCGCGGCCGAGGCGGCGGGCGCCGTCGACCACCGGTTCGTCGCGACGCTCGTCGGCGAGCCGGGCGTGTGGACCGCGCCGACGGGCGAGCACCAGCCCGGCCGGGCGGCCTACGGGATCGCCGTCGTGAGCCGGTACCCCGTCACGGCGTGGCGCACCGTCCTGCTGCCCGCGCCCCGCACGCGCGTGCCCGTGCGCTTCCCCGGGCGCCGGCTGCCGACGCTCGTGCGCGACGAGCCGCGCGCGGCCCTCGTCGCGCGCGTCGAGGCGCCGGGCGGGCCGCTGACGGTCGTGTGCACGCACCTGACCTTCGTGCCCGGGCGCAACCTCACGCAGCTCGTGCGGCTCACCCGGGAGCTCGCCGCCGACGTGCCCGACGGCGAGCCCGTCGTCCTGCTCGGGGACCTCAACATCGAGGCGCCGCAGGCCGCGCGCACGAGCGGGTGGCGTGCGCTCGCCTCCGCGCCGACGTTCCCCGTCGGCGAGCCCGCGCGCCAGCTCGACCACGTGCTCGCCCACGGCCCGGTCCGGGCGACGGGGCCCGCCGTCGCGGTCGACACGGGGCTGTCGGACCACCGGGCGCTCACCGTGCCCGTCGCGCCCGGCGGGGAGCGGCACGCGTCCCCGACGCGCGCGCACGCGGCGGACGAGGACCACGCGCCGCCCACCGCGGGCGCGGGAGAGCCGCGACGGCGGGCCGGTCGGGCCGTCGAGGGCTGACCGCGACGCTGTTCGTGAGCCCCGTCACACGCGCGCGAGGGGCTGGTTCCGGGCGGGCGGCATAGATTAGCCTCACCTTTGTGAGTGGAACCTCAGCTGCCTCGGTCGCGCCGGGCCTGCCCGGCGCCCCGGCGCTCGCGGGTCACGACCTGCGGCTGTCCTACGACGACCGCACCGTGGTGCACGGCGCCGCGCTCGAGCTCGCCCCGGGGGCCGTCACGGCCCTCATCGGGCCCAACGGCTCGGGCAAGTCGACCCTCCTGCGCTCGCTCGCGCGCCTGCACCGGCCCGACGCCGGGACCGTCGCCCTGGACGACGAGGCCGACGCGCTCGCGCTCCACGCCAAGGACTTCGCGCGGCGCGTGACGCTCCTGTCGCAGAGCCGGCCCACGCCGTCGGGCGTGAGCGTGCGCGACGTCGTCGCGTACGGGCGCCACCCCTACCGCGGCCGGTTCCGCTCGAACGACCCCGACGGCCCGCGGGCGATCGCGCACGCCATGGACGTCACCGGCATCACGGCGATGGCCGACCGCGGCGTCGACGAGCTCTCCGGCGGCGAGCTGCAGCGCGTGTGGCTCGCGACGTGCCTCGCGCAGGACACGAAGGTGCTCCTGCTCGACGAGCCGACGACGTACCTCGACCTGCGCTACCAGGTCGAGCTGCTCGACCTGGTCCGCGACCTGGCGAGCGAGCACGGCGTGGCCGTGGGCGTCGTCCTGCACGACCTCAACCAGGCCGCCGCGGTGGCCGACCACGTCGTCCTGCTCCACGGCGGCGTCGTGCGCGCCACGGGCCGGGCCGAGGACGTGCTCACCACCGAGCTCCTCACCGAGGTCTACGGCATCCACGTCGACGTCTACACGCACCCCCTCACGGGGCGCACGTGCTGCGAGCCGCTCGGTCGGCACGCGGCCCGGCTGGACGCGGCCGTCCTCGTCTGACCGCTGCGTCCGGCCGCCCGACGCGCCATCTCGCCGTCCCTCTTCTTCGCACCCCTCCGTACCGACCCCGAAGGACACCCATGCGCTCGACCACCCGTTCCCTCGCCGCGGGCGCCGTCGCGCTCGCGACCGCGCTCGCGCTCACCGCGTGCGGCACGACCGAGGAGCCCGCGAACGACGGCACGTCCGACGGCGCGACGACCGACGCCGCGTCCGGCCCCGTCACCGTCACCGACGAGCGCGGCGAGGTCACCCTCGACGCCCCGGCCACCGACATCGTCTCGCTCGAGTGGGGCCTCACGGAGAACCTCGTGGCGCTGGGCGTCGAGCCCGTCGGCCAGGCGGACGTCGAGGGCTACAACACGTGGGACACCGTCGCGCCGATCGACGCGAGCACGCCCGACGTCGGCACGCGCGGCGAGCCCAGCCTCGACGCGATCTCCGCGCTCGAGCCGGACCTCGTCGTGACGACCACGGACCTGCCCGAGAACGTCATCGCGCAGATCGAGGAGGTCGCGCCGGTGCTCGCGCTGCGCGGCTCCGACGGCGAGGACCCCATCGGCTACATGCGCTCCACGGTCGAGACGCTCGGCACCGTGACGGGCCGCGAGGACGAGGCGGCCGCCGCGCTCGAGGAGTACGACGCGAAGATCGCCGAGGCCACCACCGCGCTCGACGAGGCGGGCCTCGCCGGGGCCGAGTTCACGATGGCCGACGGCTGGGTGACGAACGGCGCCGTCTCGATCCGCATGTACACGCCGGGCTCGTTCTTCGGCGCCATCGGTGAGGAGATCGGCCTCGTCAACGCGTGGACCGAGGGCGGGGACCCCGACTACGGCCTCGCGCAGACCGACGTCGAGGGCCTCACCCAGCTCGGTGACGTGAAGTTCCTCTACGTCGCGAGCGACTCCGAGGCGAACCCGTTCGAGGAGGGCCTCGCCGGCAACGCCGTGTGGGAGCAGCTCCCGTTCGTCACGGCCGGTGACGTGCACCGTCTGCCCGACGGCATCTGGATGTTCGGCGGCCCGCTGTCCGCCGCGGCCTACGCCGACGCGGTCGTCGAGGCACTGACGGCCTGACGCGGCCCCCGGGCGCGCACCCCGCCAGGACGACGAGAAGGCTGACGAGACCCACTGTGAGCAGGCGAGAGCAGCGCACGACGCCGGAGCCGGACACCCTCCTCCTGGAGGACCCGGCTCCGGCCGTCGTCCCCGGCGCGGACCTCCCGGAGGGCGGCGTCCCCCCGGGCGCCGACGCTGCCCCGGGCCTGACGGCGACCGCCCCCCGCGCGCGGACGTCGCGCCTCGGGGTCGCGGGCGCGTTCCTCGCGGCGGCCGTCGTCGCGCTCGTGCTCGCCGCCGTGCACCTCACGCAGGGCACCGCCGACGTCGGCCCGCTCGACCTGCTGCGCCTCGCGACCGGGGGAGAAGGGGTCGACCAGACGGTCGCCGTCCTCGTCGCGTCGCGCGTGCCGCGGCTCCTCGCCGGGCTGCTGCTGGGGGTCGCGCTCGGCGTCGCCGGGGCCGTGCTGCAGTCGGTCGCGCGCAACCCGCTCGCGTCGCCCGACACGCTCGCGGTCAACGCGGGCGCCTACCTCACGGTCGTCGGGGTCGCCGCGTTCGGCCTCTCGGTCCCGTTCTACCTCCAGGGCGGCCTCGCGTTCCTCGGCGGGCTCGCCGCGGCCGGGCTCGTGCTCGTCCTGGCGCGCGGCGGCGCCGACGGGCCGACCCGGCTCGTGCTCGCCGGCTCCGCCATCATGCTCGCGCTCCACGCGCTGACGACGGTCCTCCTCGTGCTGTTCGAGCAGGAGACGATGGGCCTGTTCGCGTGGGGGAGCGGCTCGATCGTCCAGTCGGGCACGCGCACCGTCACGCTGGCCACACCCGTCGTCGTGGTCGGCGTCCTCGCGGCGCTCGTCCTGTCGCGCCGGCTCGACCTCCTCGGCCTCGGGGACGACGCCGCGACCGTCCTCGGCGTCGACGTGCGCCGCACGCGCGTCGCCTCGGTGCTCGTCGCCGTCCTGCTCGCCTCGATCGCCGTGACCGTCGCCGGGCCGGTCGGGTTCGTCGGTCTCGCGGCGCCCGTCGTGGCCCGCCTCGTCGCACGTCGCGTGCCCGGGCTCGGGCGGCACGTCCTCCTGCTGCCCTTCGCCGCCCTCGTCGGCGTGGTCGTCGTGCTCGGCGCCGACGTCCTGCTCCGCCTCCTGCTGCCCGGGACGCTCTCGATCGCGGTGCCGACCGGCATCGTCACGACCGTCCTCGGCGCGATCCTGCTCGTGTGGCTCGCGCGCCGCCTGCGCGACTCGGGGCCCGCGTCGTCGCGCGGCGGGCACGGTGCCCTGAGCCGGCCGCGCTCGCGGCGCGCGGTCGTCGTGGTCGTGGTCGTCCTGTCGCTCGCCGTCGCCGCGGCCGCCGTGGCGGGCCTCCTGCTCGGCGACCGGGTCGTGCTGCTGGGCGACGTCGCGAACTGGTGGGCCGGGGTCGCCGGGCGGCACGTGACGTTCGTGCTCGACCAACGCGTCCCGCGTGTGCTCGCGGCCCTCCTCGCAGGTGCCGCGCTCGCGCTCGCCGGCACGATCGTGCAGGCCGTGTGCCGCAACCCGCTCGCGGAGCCGAGCCTGCTCGGCGTGACGTCGGGCGCCGGCCTCGGGGCCGTGACGATGATCCTGCTCGTCCCCGGCGTCGGGATCTGGCCGATGTCCGCCGCCGCGGCGATCGGGGCCTTCGCCGTGTTCGGGCTCGTCTACGGCCTCTCCTACCGCGGCGGTCTGAGCTCGGACCGGCTCGTGCTCATCGGCATCGGTGCCCAGGCCGGGGTGATGGCGATCATCACGCTGCTCGTCGTCGTCGTCGCGCCGTGGGACGTGAACCTCGCGCTCACGTGGCTGTCGGGCTCCACGTACGGGCGCACGCTCGAGCAGCTGATCCCCGTCGCGCTCGCGCTGCTCGTGCTCACCCCGCTCACCGCGGTGTTCCGGCGCGACCTCGACGTCGTGGCGCTCGACGACGACACCCCGCGCGTCCTCGGCGTCGCGCTCGACCGCACGCGGCTGCTCCTGCTCGGCGTCGCCGCGCTGCTCACCGCCGCGGCCGTGTGCGCGATCGGGGCGCTCGCGTTCGTGGGCCTCGTCGCGCCGCACGCCGCCCGTGCGCTCGTCGGCTCCCGGCACTCCCGGGTCGTGCCCGTCGCGATGCTGCTCGGGGCCCTCCTCGTGTCCGTCGCGGACACGCTGGGACGCGTCGTCATCGCGCCGGGGCAGATCCCCGCGGGTCTCGGCACCGCGCTGCTGGGCGCGCCGTACTTCGTCTACCTGCTCTGGCGCAGCCGCGGCCGCGGAGCGTGACGTGTCTCACCCTGCCGGGCGCAGGTCCGCGTCCCGGACGGGTTGACCCCGCCGTGGGCGCGTAGGTTAGCCTCACCTGTGTGAGCCAGACCGTCGTCGCACCCCGCACCCGCGCTCGTCGTCCCGTCGCCCGTGCGACCGCCCCCTGGCGCTTCTTCGACGTCGAGGTGGCGCGGGTCGAGCAGCTCTCGCCGAGCTTCCGCCGCTTCACCTTCACCGGCCCCGAGCTCGACCTCTTCGGCGACCCGGGTCTCGACGTCCGGATCAAGTTCGTGCTCCCCGCGCCCGACGGCGGCTACGAGCACCTCGTGCGCGACGCCGAGTCCTGGTACGCCGCATGGCGCGACCAGCCGGAGGAGCGCCGCAACCCGCTGCGCACCTACACGACCGTCGCGGTGCGCCCCGAGGCGCGCGAGGTCGACGTGGACGTCGTGCTGCACGGCGACGCCGGCCCCGCGTCGCGCTGGGCGCTCGCCGCCGAGGTCGGCACGCCGCTCGTCCTGCTCGGCCCGGACGCCACGTTCGACGGCCCGGCGGGCGGCATCGAGTTCCGCCCGCCCACCCGCCCGCACGCGCTCCTGCTCGCGGGCGACGAGACCGCGCTGCCCGCCATCGCGGCGATCTGCGAGGACCTGCCCGCCGACGCGTGGGGCGAGGTCTACGTCGAGGTCCCGCACGTGGGCGACGCACGCGACCTCGTGACCCCGCCCGGGGTGCGCGTGACGTTCCTCGCGCGCGACGACGTCCCCGGCGGGCCGCACGACGCCCACGGTGCGCGCCTCGTGCCGGCCGTCAAGGAGGCCGCCGCACGCATGCTCGGTGCGGGCGTCCTCGGGACGGACCCGCCCGTCCAGTGCCGCACCGCGGAGGACCTCGAGGACGTCGACGTCGACGCGTCGATCCTCTGGGAGGTCCCCGGGCTCCTCGACGAGGAGACCGTCCTCTACGCGTGGCTCGCGGGCGAGGCGAGCGCCATCAAGACGCTGCGCCGCCACCTCGTCGCCGACCTCGGCGTCGACCGCCGCGCCGTCGCGTTCATGGGCTACTGGCGCGAGGGTCGCGCCGAGAGCTGACGCGTTCCGCGATCCGGTCGAGAGATCCCGTCGAGACGCGAGAAGTGGCCCCGCACCGAGCACGGTGCGGGGCCACTTCTCGCATCTCGGGAGAGCGTCAGCACGGGCCGGCTGCGGCCGGCTGGTCGGCGACCGGGCCGGAGCGTCGCCACCGAGTGCGCCGGCACGACGTCCGGCGACGAGAGAGGGAGGCCTGAGCGGCCTCCCTTTCCAAGGTATAGCGCACGGGGGGTCTTGCGGCAAGGCCCCCTCGGCGGCGCAGAATCTCCGCTCGTGCGCGGGTCGTCGTGGCCCGTGCGTCCCTCCGCAGGACCCGGACCGGAGCTGATGACGTTGCCCGACGCCCCCGTGACCGCCGCCCGCACCACCGACCCGTCCAGCCGTCCGTCGACCCACCCGACCGCGGGCCAGGACCCGCAGCCCGCACCGTTCTTCGAGCTGCCCACCCGCCTGGCCGCGAAGGCCGACCCCGCGCTCGTCGACACCGACGAGCGCCACTTCGCCGCGATCGCGGCGAGCCTCGAGCACTCCGTCGCCGACCTCGCGCAGCGCCTCGACGCGGCCCGTCGCGCACCCGGCGGGAGCGGGACCGAGGCGCTCGAGCGCGACCAGGAGATCCACCGGCTCAGCGGCCGGTTGCGGCTGCTGCAGCGCTACGGCGTCGACCTGTGCCTGGGCCGCATGACGTTCGCCGACGGGTCCGCCCCGGTGTACGTGGGCCGCGTGGGCCTCACCGACCCGGCGGGGGAGCGCCTGCTCGTCGACTGGCGCTCGCCCGCCGCCGAGCCGTACTTCGCGGCCACGCCCGCGCAGCCGCTCGGCCTCGCGGCGCGGCGTCGGTACCGGTGGGCGCGCGGGCGCGTCACCGACTACTGGGACGAGGAGCTCGTGCCCGACGGCGCCGGGTCGAGCGCGGCGCTCGACGACCAGTCGGCGTTCGTCGCGAGCCTCGGCGCGAGCAGGTCCCCGCGGATGCGCGACGTGCTCGGCACGATCCAGGCCGACCAGGACGCGATCGTGCGCGCTGGCTCCCGGGGCGCGCTCGTCGTCGACGGCGGCCCCGGCACGGGCAAGACGGTCGTGGCGCTGCACCGCGCCGCCTACCTGCTGTACGCCGACCCGCACGTGGGCGGCGGGCACGAGAGCGGGCACGGTGGTGGGCGCGGCGGGGTGCTCGTCGTCGGGCCCAGTCGTCCCTACCTCGCGTACGTGGCCGACGTGCTGCCGGGCCTCGGCGAGGAGGGCGTGCAGACCTGCACGCTGCGCGACCTCGTCCCCGAGGGTGCGACGGCGCGTGCCGAGGTCGACCCCGAGGTGGCGCGGCTCAAGGCGTCGGCGGGGCTCGTCGCCGCGATCGAGCCCGCCGTGCGGTTCTCCGAGCGCCCGCCCGCCGAGGGCATGGAGGTCGAGACGCCGTGGGCCGACGTCTGGCTCTCCACCGCCGACTGGGCCGAGGCGTTCGAGTCCGTCGACCCGGGCACCCCGCACAACGAGGCGCGCGACGACGTGTGGGGCGCGCTCGTCGAGATCCTCGTGGACAAGGCCTGCGGGGGAGCCGCGGAGGACGGTGCGGACGTCGAGGCCGACGACGTGCGCCGCGCCCTGCGCGGCCACCGCGGGCTCGGCGCCGCGTTCGACCGCGCGTGGCCGCTCGTCGAGCCGACGGACCTCGTCGCCGACCTGTGGTCCGTGCCCGCCTACCTGCGCCTGTGCGCGCCGTCGCTCACGCCCGAGCAGGTGCGCGCGCTCCAGCGCCCGGACGCGCACGCGTGGACGACGGCGGACCTGCCGCTGCTCGACGCCGCGCGCCGTCGGCTCGGTGACCCGGAGACGTCGCGCCGACGCCGCCGCAACGAGGCCGTCGTCGCGGCGGAGCGCGCGCGCATGGACGACGTCGTCGACCACCTCGTCGCGACCGACGACAGCGAGCTCGGGGTCATGCAGATGCTGCGCGGCCAGGACCTGCGCGACGCGCTCGGGGACGACGGCGCGCTCGTCGTCGCGACCCCGGACCGCCTCGCGGGGCCGTTCGCGCACGTCGTCGTCGACGAGGCGCAGGAGCTCACCGACGCCGAGTGGCAGATGGTCCTCAGCCGCTGCCCGTCGCGCAGCCTCACGGTCGTCGGGGACCGGGCCCAGGCACGCCACGGCTTCCCGGAGAGCTGGCGCGAGCGGCTCGCGGGCGTGGGCTTCGCCCGCGTCGAGGAGGCGTCGCTGAGCGTCAACTACCGCACGCCGCGGGAGATCATGGCCGAGGCGGAGCCCGTCGTCCGGGCCGCGCTCCCGGACGCGAACGTCCCGACGTCGGTGCGCAGCACGGGCGTGCCCGTCACCCACGGGCCGGTCGCGGACCTCGACGCGGTCCTCGACGCGTGGCTCGCCGAGCACGCGGACGGCACGGCGTGCGTCATCGGTGCCACCGAGCCGTCCGGCGCCGGGTCGGACGGCAGGGTCGGTGACGGGTCGGACGGCAAGGTCGGTGACGTCGGTGGCGGGTCCGCGCGGGTGCGGTGGCTCACGCCCGAGACGGCGAAGGGCCTCGAGTTCGACCTCGTGGTGCTCGTGGACCCGCGCGCGTTCGGCGACGGCGTCGAGGGAGCCGTGGACCGCTACGTCGCGATGACGCGCGCGACGCAGCGGCTCGTCGTCCTGGAGGACTGACCGCCGAGCACGACCTGAGGGTCGTCGGGGATGCCCAGGGCGTCTCGGGTCGTGCTCGGAGAGGGGGTGCGTCAGGCCACCGGGACGGCGAGGTCCTCGACGACCTCGACGCCGGGCAGGCGCCCGAGGAGGTCTCCGGGGAGCAGCAGCTTCGAGCGCCGCACGCCGCTCCCGACCAGCGCGAGCGCGCCGTCGGTCACCACGCGGGAGTCGACGAGCACGCGCCACCCCTCGGGCAGCCCGACGGGCGTGATCCCGCCGTACTCCATGCCGGACTCCGCCGTCGCACGGTCGGTCGGCAGGAACGACGCCTTGCGCACGTCGAGCAGCTTGCGGATGCGCGTGTTGACGTCGGCGCGTGTGTGCGCCCGCACGACGGCGGCGGCAACACGCTCGTCGCCCGCCCGGGTGCCGCCCACGACGACGCAGTTCGCCGACGCCTCGACGGGCAGGTCGAACGCGGCGTTGAGCGTCGCGGTGTCGGCGAGGTCGGGGTGGATCTCCGTCACGGCGACGAGCGTCGCGACGTCCGGCTCGGCGTCGGCCCACCGGCGCAGCGCGTCGGCGGTCACGGGGGCGACGAGGTCGAGGTGGTCGAGCGCCGGCTCCCAGGTGAGCGAGCCGAGCGTGGGCAGCGTCGTGCGGGCGTCCATGCCGCCAGCCTGCCACCCCGGCGGGCCGCCGCGCGGAAGAGGCCGGATGCCGAACACGCCCCTCGAACCCGCCGAGCATGCGGTCGCGGCCCGTGCCGCCCGCCGGACGGGCGACAGCCGCATGGTCGGCGGGGGAGGAGGGTCAGGTAGAGGTCGAGGGTTTCGGGCAAGTCTCCAGCGGGGGTCGAGGGTTGGGGTGGGCATCTCGGACGAAGCAGGCGCCTCCGACCTGCGGAGTTGACACCTCGGAGCGGCGGTCGTTCACTGGAAGTGTTCGAACGTCTGTTCGAACGTTCAGCGGGTGCAGCACGCCGCCCGCAGCAGTCGACGCGCGGTGCGCGTCCCGTCCGAGCACCACCCCGGGAGGCGAGATGACCCTTCTCGCCGACCCCGCCGAGCGGGCGGGAGCGTCCGGCCAGACGACGGGAGCGGCCGTCGACAAGGCCGAGCGGGCCCGCGCCGTCCTGCGCCGCGCGGAGGAGCGTACGGGGGTCCGCCGACACCGCCCCGTCGTCGCCCCCGCGCCCCCCGAACCGCTCACGGCCCCGGCGGCACCGGCCGTCGCCCCGCGCACCGAGACCGCCCCGCGCGCCGAAATCGCCCCGCGCGCCGGCACCGCCCTCCTCGCCGAGGTCGCCCCGCTCGCGGACGTCGTCTCGTCGCCGGTCGTCCGGCCCGCCCCTGCCGCGCCGCCCGAACCTCCGGCGCGCGCCCGCACGCGCCACGCCACGGCCTCGGGCGCGAGCCGGGACGTGGGCACGGACGAGCGGTGGTGGCCGGTGCACGACGCGCTCGCGCCGCTCCTCCCGCTCGGCGCCCTGCAGCGCGGCACCGTGCTGGCGGTGCGTGGCTCGACGAGCCTCCTGCTCGCGCTCGTCGCGCGGCCGTCGCGGTCCGGGGCGTGGACCGCCGCCGTCGGGTTCCCCGCCGTGGGGCTGCTCGCGGCCGCCGACGCCGGCGCCGACCTCGGCCGCGTGGTGCTCGTCCCGCGGCCCGGCCCGGACGCGGCGCTCGCGATCTCGGCGCTCGTCGACGGCCTGGACGTCGTGGTCGTCGGGCCCGACGCCGCCCTCACCGACCCCGACCGACGGCGCCTGGCCGCACGGGCGCGCGAGCGCGGGGCGCTGCTCGTCGCCGCGGGGACGTGGCCGGGCGCGCACGTCGCGCTCACCGTGACGGGCGGCGGCTGGTCCGGGGCGGACCGCGGCGCGGGCTGGCTGCGCCGTCGTACCCTCGTCGTCGAGCGCGCGGGCCGCGGGGGAGCCGCGCGCCCCACGCGGGTCGAGGTCGAGCTCCCGCTCGCCCACGACGACTGGCCCGCGTTCCTCGCCGAGGACGCCCGCGGCACCCGGCCGGCGGCCGGGACCGGCGCCACCGCGGCCGAGACCGCCGTGACCGCCCGCACGACCCGCACCGGCCCCGCGCCGGTCGAGGACCCCGACCGGCCCTCCCGGCTCCGGCTCGTCGGATGAGCACGAGCCCGACCCGCACGGCCGCCCTGTGGGTGCCGGACTGGCCGGTGCTCGCGGCGATGGCGGTGCGCGACGTCCCCGCGCACGTCCCCGCCGCGACGCACGACGGCCGCCGCGTCGTCGCCGTCTCCGCGACCGCGCGCGCCCAGGGCGTGCGCCGGGGCATGCGCCGCCGTCGGGCCCGCGAGTGCTGCCCCGAGCTCGAGCTGCTCGACGTCGACGACGCGCGCGACGCCCGCGAGTTCGAGCCCGTCGCGCTCGCGGCCGAGACCGTCGTCGCGGGGCTGGAGATCACCCGGCCCGGCCTGCTGCTCCTGCCCGCCGCCGGGGCGAGCCGCTACCACGGGTCCGACGCCGCGCTCGCGGAGGCGCTCGTCGCGCGCGTCGCCGAGCGCACCGGCCACGAGAGCCAGGTGGGCGTCGCCGACGGCATCCTCGCCGCCGTGCTCGCCGCACGGGACGCCGCCGTCGTCCCGCCCGGCCGCTCCGCCGCGTTCCTCGCGCCCCGGCCGGCGCGCGACCTCGTGCACGTCACCGCCCGCCCGGACGCCGCCGTCGCGGTCGACGAGCTCGTGGACCTCCTGGGCCGGCTCGGCGTGCGGACCCTCGGGGCGCTCGCGGCCCTGCCGCCCGCGACCGTCGAGGGACGCTTCGGCGACCTCGGCGCGTGGGCGCACCGGCTCGCGCGCGGCGAGGACCTGCGCCCGCCCGCGCGGCGCCGCGTCGAGCCCGACGTCGCGGTGAGCGCCGAGCTCGACCCGCCCGCCGAGCGCGTCGACGTCGCGACCTTCGCCGCGCGGCGGCTCTCCGAGGACCTGCACGACCAGCTCGTCGCGCGCTCGCTCGTCGCCGGGCGCCTGCGCATCACCGCGCGGACCGTCGAGGGCGACGACCTCGAGCGCACCTGGCGGCTCGACGGGCCGGGCGCGATGAGCCCGGCGCGCCTCACGGACAAGGTCCGGTGGCAGCTCGAGGGCTGGCTCACCACCACGTCCGTCCGCGCCGGGCGCGCGGCCCGGGCCGCGCGCCGTGGCGGCGAGCACGGCTCGCCCGGCGGGGCCGACGTCGTCCCGGGCGTCGCGCCGCTGGCCCGCCTGTCCCTCACGGCCGAGGAGGTCGTCCCCGCGGGGGCGGAGCAGCCGCGCCTGTGGGGCGCGTCGAGCGGCGAGGACGCACGCGCCCATCGCGCGCTCGGGCGCGTGCAGGGCATCCTCGGCGGCGACGCCGTCCTGCGCGTCCAGGTCCAGGGCGGCCGCGACGCGACCGACCGCGTGCACCTCGTGCCGTTCGGGGAGGACGTCGCGCGCCCGCGCGACCCGGCCCTGCCGTGGCCCGGCGCGCTGCCGAGCCCGGCCCCCGCGCTCGTGCCCGTCGAGCCGCAGGACGTCGTCGTGCTCGACGACGCCGGGCGGCCCGTCGTCGTCGACGCGCGCCTCGCGATGACCGGCGAGCCCGCGACCGTGCGGTGGCCCGCCCCCGCGCCGGAGGAGGGCCCGCGTCGCGCGGCGGCACCCCGGGACGAGACGGCGCTGCCCGGGCCCGGGTCCGCGCGTGCCGTCGTGGACTGGGCCGGGCCGTGGCCGCTCGCCGAGCGCTGGTGGACGCCCGCGCCCCGGCGCCGCGTGCACGTCCAGGTCCTGCTCGACGACGGCCGCGGCCTGCTCCTCGCGAGCGCGCGCGGGCGCTGGACCGTGGAGGGCTTGTATGACTGACCGCACCGCCGGCCCGCGCTACGCCGAGCTCCACGCGCACTCCGCGTTCAGCTTCCTCGACGGCGCGTCCCACCCCGAGGAGCTCGCCGCCGAGGGCGCGCGGCTCGGGCTGTCGGCGCTCGCCGTCACCGACCACGACGGCCTGTACGGCGTCGTACGCTTCGCCGAGGCCGCGCGCAAGGTCGGGCTCCCCACGGTCTTCGGGTCCGAGCTGCACCTGCCCGCGCCGACCGGGACCGGCGCGCCCGTGCTCGACCCGCCCACCGGCGTCCCCGACCCGCGCTCGACCCACCTGCTCGTGCTCGCGCGCGGCACGCAGGGCTACCGCAACCTGTCGCGCGCGATCGCGACCGCGCACCTCGCGACGGGCACCAAGGGTGCCGCCGACTACCGCCTCGAACAGCTCGCGGCGGAGGCCGCCGGGCAGTGGCTCGTGCTCACCGGGTGCCGCAAGGGCGCGGTGCGGCGCGCGCTCGTCACGTCCGGGCGCGCCGCGGCCCGCCGCGAGCTCGACCGCCTCGTGGCCCTCTTCGGCGCCGACAACGTCGCCGTCGAGATCACCACGACCGACGACCCGCGCGACGCCGACCTGCACGCGGCGCTCGCCGACCTCGCCGCCGAGGCCCGGCTGCCGCTCGTGGCGACGACCGCCGCGCACTACGCGCACCCGCGCGACGCCGACCTCGCGGGGGCGCTCGCGGCCGTGCGCGCGCGCTCGTCGCTCGACGACCTCGACGGCTGGCTGCCCGGTGCCCCGACGACGCACCTGCGCTCCGCGGCGGAGATGCTCGCGCGCCACCCCCGGCACCCGCAGGCCGTCGCGACCGCGGCCGCGCTGGGGGACGAGTGCGCGTTCGACCTGCACCTCGTCGCGCCCGACCTGCCGCCCTACCCGGTGCCGGACGGGCACACGGAGGCCACGTGGCTGCGCGAGCTCGTGCGGCGCGGCGGCGAGGGCCGGTACGGGCCGCGCGGCCAGGAGAAGATCAGGGGCGCGTGGGCGCAGATCGACCACGAGCTGCGCGTCATCGAGGACCTGCACTTCCCGGGGTACTTCCTCGTCGTCTACGACCTCGTCGAGTTCTGCCGCAGGAACGGGATCCTCGCCCAGGGCCGCGGGTCGGCCGCGAACTCCGCGGTCTGCTACGCGCTCGGCATCACGGCCGTCGACGCGGTGAAGCACGGCCTGCTGTTCGAGCGCTTCCTCGCGCCCGAGCGCGACGGCCCGCCGGACATCGACATCGACATCGAGTCGGCGCGGCGCGAGGAGGTCATCCAGCACGTCTACGCGACGTTCGGGCGCACGCACGCCGCGCAGGTCGCGAACGTCATCTCCTACCGGCCGAAGTCGGCGGTGCGCGACGCGGCCCGGGCGCTCGGGTACGACGTCGGGCAGGCCGACGCGTGGAGCAAGTCGATCGAGCGATGGGGGTCGCTGCGCGGTCCCGACCCGTCGTCGCCCGCGGCGGACCGGGCGGCGAAGGAGCGGGCGATCGCGGCGAAGACCCCGGGGTCCACCGGCCCGGCCGCCCCGCGGGTCACGACGCGCACCGCCCGGAAGGACGCCGCGACGTCGCGCCTGTGGGGGAGCCGGGACTGGTCGCCCGACCTCACGGGCCGGGGCGCGCGCGTCGTCGACCCGCTCGCGGTGGACGAGGGCGACGTCCTGCGCGCGGACGACACGCACGACGTCGTGCCCGCGCACCGGCCGCCGTCGGCCGCGCAGGAGGGCGAGATCCCGGACGCGGTGCTCGACCTCGCCGACCGGATGCTGCGCCTCCCGCGGCACCTGGGCATCCACTCGGGCGGCATGGTCATGTGCGACCGCCCGGTCATCGAGGTGTGCCCCGTGGAGTGGGCGCGCATGGAGGGCCGCACCGTCCTGCAGTGGGACAAGGAGGACTGCGCGGACGCGGGGCTCGTGAAGTTCGACCTCCTGGGCCTCGGGATGCTCACGGCGCTGCGCATCGGGTTCGACCTCGTGGAACGGCACGAGGGCGGCCCGCGCCTCGCGCTGCACACGCTGCCCGAGGACGACCCGGCGGTGTACGACCTGCTGTGCGCGGCCGACACCGTCGGCGTGTTCCAGGTCGAGTCGCGCGCGCAGATGGCGACGCTCCCGCGCCTGCGACCCCGAAGGTTCTACGACATCGTCATCGAGGTCGCGCTCATCCGCCCCGGGCCCATCCAGGGCGGGTCCGTGCACCCGTACATCAACCGCGCGCGCAAGCGGGAGGAGGTGACGTTCCTGCACCCGCTGCTGGAGAAGTCGCTCGGCAAGACGCTCGGCGTGCCGCTGTTCCAGGAGCAGCTCATGCAGATGGCGATCGACGTCGCGGGCTTCTCCCCGAAGGAGTCCGACCAGCTCCGGCGCGCGATGGGGTCCAAGCGGTCGGTCGAGCGCATGGAGGAGCTGCGGGGGCGGCTCATGGACGGGATGCGGGAGAAGGGCGTCACCGACCCGGCCGTGCGCGAGGAGATCTACGACAAGCTCAAGGCGTTCGCCGACTTCGGGTTCCCCGAGTCGCACGCGTACTCGTTCGCGTTCCTCGTCTACGCGAGCTCGTGGCTCAAGGTGCACCACCCCGCCGCGTTCTACGCGGGGCTGCTCGCGGCGCAGCCCATGGGGTTCTACTCGCCGCAGTCGCTCGTGGCGGACGCGCGCCGCCACGGCGTCACCGTGCTGCGTCCCGACGTCAACGCGTCCGACGTCGAGGCGACGGTCGAGCGGCTGCCCGCCGAGCATGCGGGTGCCGACCCTCAGGACGTCCGGACGGGCAGCGACCGCATGCTCGGCGGGGAGGTGGGGGTCGACACCCGCTACGGGCCGGCGCCTGATCTCGGGCTCGGGGTGCGGCTCGGGCTCGCGAGCGTGCGCGGGCTGGGGAAGGACGCGGCCGAGCGCGTCGTCGCGGCGCGCGAGGCACCGGGGGAAGGGCGGCCCTTCAGCGACCTGCGCGACCTCGTGCGGCGCGTCGACCTCACGACCGCCCAGCTCGAGGGGCTCGCGACCGCCGGCGCGACCGACGGTCTCGGCGTGACACGACGCGAGGCGCTGTGGGCGGCCGGCGCGCTCGCGCAGGAGGGGCCGGGGACGCTGCCGGGCGTGAGCGTCGGCGTCGAGGCGCCGGCGCTGCCCGGCATGACCGACGTCGAGACCGCCGTCGCCGACGTCTGGGCCACGGGCGTGTCCACCGGCTCCTACCCGACGCAGTACGTCCGCGACGGCCTCACCGCGGCCGGGGTGCTCACCGTCGTCGGCGCCGTCGCGGTGTCGCGCGAGATCGAGCAGGTCGACGAGGCGGAGCGCGCCGCGGGCGAGGTGCCGGGCACGCGCCCGCACCCGCCGTCGCGCGTCGCCGTGGGCGGCGTCGTCACGCACCGCCAGCGACCCGGGACCGCGGGGGGCGTGACGTTCCTGTCGCTCGAGGACGAGACGGGCATCCTCAACGTCGTGTGCTCGCCCGGGCTGTGGCAGCGGTTCCGGAAGGTCGCGCGCGGGTCCGCGGCGCTCGTCGTGCGCGGGCGGCTCGAACGGGCCGACGGCGCCACGAACCTCGTCGCGGAGCACCTCGCGCCGCTCTCGCTCCAGGTCGGCACGACCTCGCGCGACTTCCGCTGACGCGCGAGGCGGGACCGCGGCGCCGTGGCCGGCATGGTAGGAACGGACCGGGTACCGCGCGGGCGACGACGCCCCCGGGCCCGCACCGTCTCGCCGACGAGAGGAAGCCCGCGATGCCGCCCCGCCTCACCGCCCGCACGATGCTCTGGACCGGGGTCGGCCTGGCCGTCGGGAGCGCGGTCGTCCAGAACGTCGGCCTCATGAACCTCACCTACGCGTTCGCGGGCACGTGGTTCGTGGGCGTGCTGCTCACCGTGCTGCAGGTCGCGTTCACCGGGGGCGTCGTGCTCGCCGCGGGGTCGTTCGTCGTGCGGGCGCTCCAGCCCGACGACGGCGCCCTGCCCGGGCGGTCGGCTGCCGCGTCGCGGTGGGAGGACCGGGACAACCGGCTGTCCTGACCCGGGGCGCTCGCGGCCGGTGGACGGGCACGGTCGTGCGGGGGGTCGGTCGTGCCGGGGTCGGTCGTGCGGGGGTCGGTCGTGCGGGGGTCGGTCGTGCGGGCGTGGTCGGGCGCGGCCTACGGGCCGACCGGCACCGCGACGCACACCTCGAACGTGTCCCGCGCGCGGCGCAGCAGGTACCGCACCTCCTGCGCCTCCTGCTCGTTCGCGTACTCGTCGCGGTAGCTCCAGCGCGCGTGCGCCCAGACGAGCGCGTCGCCGACCTCCTCGACCCCGACGAGGTGCGCGACCACGCCGACGAGCCCGCGCTCGCGGAACCCCCGGGCGAGCTCGGCCGTCGACGCGCGCACGTCCTCGGGGTCGCCGAGGAGCACCGCATCGGTCGTGCCGACGACGAGCGCCGGGAAGGCGTAGCTCTCGCCGATCGTGTCGAGGTCGCCCGTCGAGAGCGCGACGCCGTAGGTCGTGAGGAACGTGCGGACGTCGTCGGCGTCGAAGGACTCGGTGGAGGGCTCCATGGTCCCGTTCTACCCCCTCCGCCGGGCCGCGGCGCGGGCGGCGCGCGCCCGCGGCCCGGGGCTCACGGCAGCAGGGCAGCGCCGACCTGCTCGAGGAGCGCGAGGTCGGCGAGGATCGTCGCGTGCTCGGCGGCGACCCGGGCCGTGTCGTCGGGGTCCGCCGTCGTGCGCGCCGCGGCGGGGGTGGTCGTGGTGGTCCCCGGCGCGAGGACCGCGAGCCCGTGCTCGACCACCGGGGCGAGGTAGTCGGCGTCGAGCACGATCTCCGAGCGCTCGACGCCGCGGGACGTGCGCACCGCGACCGCGAACCCCGCGGTCGGGTGGGCGCCCGGGTCCAGGAGGAGCAGCCGGACGTCGACACCGCCCAGCCGCGTCGTGGCGACGATCCCGTCCGCCGAGCGCGTCACGACGGGCGGCGACCACGCCGCTCCGGGCGGCGCGTCGACGACGGCGCGCGCGGCCTCGACGACGTGGATGCCGAGGAAGAACAGCCCGTCGCGCTCGTCGTGCGGGTCCGCGGGGCCGGACACCTCGACCGCAGGCCCGAGCTGCGACGCCGGTGCCGTGGGGACGACCGGCGCGACGGGACCTCCGGCAGCGGTCGCGAGGGCGGCGCGCGCCGCCGCGACCTCGGGCGCGAACCGCAGCGCGGACGCCGTCGTCACGGCCGTGCCGTGCGCGCGCGCCACGTCGAGCGTCGCCCGCGCGTCGGCCACCGACGCGGCGAACGGCTTGTCCACGAGCACCGGGACGCCCGCCGCGACGAGCGCACGCGTCGCGGCGCCGTGCCGCCGCCCCGCGCGGTGGGCGACGATCGCGGCGTCGACCCGCCCGACGACGTCCGGCACGGTGGCGTCGGCCGCGTCCAGGGACAGCCCGCCGGCCGCGGCGAGCTCCGCCCGGCGGCCCGGGTCCCCGTCGACGAGCGCCACGAGCCGCACGCCCGGCCAGCGCCGCTCGGCGGCCACGAGCCGCACGTAGTGGTCGGCGTGGGACGAGTCGAGGCCGACGAGGGCGAGGCGCAGCACGCGGTCGATCGTCGCACGCTGCGCGCGGACGGCCGGACGGCCGGACGGCGTCGGCGTGCCCCGGAGTCACCACGCCTGGGCCAGCAGCACCGCGAAGAGCTCGTCCGCGTCCGTCTCGAGCCCGCGCGAGGCGAACCACGTGGCCATGGTGCGGCAGTCGCGCAGGAGGAGCTCGGTGCCGAACGGGTTCGCCACGAGGTCCACGACCTGCGGCAGGTCGATGACGACGATCCGGTCGCCGTCCGCCAGGACGTTGTACGGCGACAGGTCGCCGTGGGCGTAGCCGAGCCGGGCGAGCACGGCCATCGCGTCGCGGACCTGGTCCCACCACGACGCGAGGAGGTCGCGGTCGGGCCGCGTGCGCGCGAGCCGCGGCGCGGCCTCGTGCGAGACGCCGTCGGACGTGCCGACGAACTCCATGAGGATCTCGTCGCCGTCGATCTGGACGGGGTACGGGACGGGCGCACCGGCCGACCACAGCTCGCAGAGCGCGGCGAACTCCGCCGCGGCCCACTGCCCGGCCGCGACCTGGCGCCCGTAGCGCGACTTGCGGTCGAGCGCGCGGCGGTCGCGCGTCCGGCGCACGCGGCGGTCCTCGGTGTAGACGGTGTCGCGCCGGAACGAGCGGTGGTCGAGGTCGCGGTAGCGCTTCGCGGCGAGCAGGCTGCGGCGCGCGGGGTCGCCGGGGACGGCCCGCTCCAGGAGGAAGACGTCCGCCTCCTTGCCGGTCTTGAGCAGGCCGAGCTCGGTGTCGAAGGCGGCGTCGGCCGTCACCACCCAGTCGGGGCGCGGTTCCGGCCCGCGCTGTCCCTTCTCGACGGCAGACCACGTGGACCAGCGCTGGTCGTCGCCGAGCGCCGCGTCGAGGACGCCGGCCTCGGCCTCGGCGTCGGCCAGGTCGGCGAGGCGCCGCAGGCGGCGCGGCGGGGGAGTGCGGGGGTCCCGGGCCAGGGCCGGGGGGAGGGAGAGGTCGGGGTACGGCAGGTCGTGCTCGGGCACGGGGGCTCCTCGGGGGAGGGGAGCGCGCGTCGCCGCGGCCGCCGGGCGGCGGTCGGGGACGGTCGTCGCGAGCGGTCGTGGACCGGTCAGCGGCGGCGGGGGCTCCCGGGGATGGTGGACACGCGAGCGGAGCTCGTCCGGCTCATGGCGTTCCTCCTCTCCTCCGGTGCCCGACGGCGCGGGCGACGTCCTCGGACCGTCCCACCCGGGCGCGGCCCGGCGCAAGGGAATTGCGACGACTACGATCGGGCCCATGACGGCGCCGTCGACGAGGGCTGCGGGACTGACGTCGCAGGACGTCGCGGAACGCGTCGCCGACGGCCGGGTCAACCGGCTGCCGCCCCGTTCGGGGCGCACGACGTGGGACATCGTGCGCGCGAACACCATGACCCGGATCAACGCCGTGCTGGGGGTCCTCCTCGTCCTGGCGCTGAGCACGGGATCGCTCGTCAACAGCCTCTTCGGTCTCGCGATCCTCGCGAACGCCGGCATCGGGATCGTCCAGGAGCTGCGTGCCAAGCGCACGCTGGACGCGCTGGCGATCGTGGGGCGGGCACCCGTGCGCGTGCGCCGCGACGGGGCCGGGACGGAGGTCGACCAGGCGGACGTCGTCGTCGACGACGTGGTCGAGCTCGGCGCCGGCGACCAGGTCGTCGTCGACGGCCGGGTGGTCGAGTCCACCTCGCTCGAGGTCGACGAGTCCCTCCTCACCGGCGAGTCGGACCCGGTCGTCAAGCAGCCCGGGGACCGGCTGCTGTCCGGGAGCTTCGTGGCGGCCGGCTCGGGCGCCTACCGGGCGACGGAGGTCGGCGCCGACGCGTACGCCGCGCGGCTCGCGCACGAGGCGAGCGCGTTCACGCTCGTGCGCTCGGAGCTGCGTGCCGGCATCGACAGGATCCTGCGGGTCATCACCTGGCTGCTGGTCCCCGCGGGCGTCCTCACGGTGGTGAACCAGCTCGTCATCTCGCGGCAGGGGTTCCGGCAGTCCGTCCTCGGCATGGTCGCGGCGCTCGTGCCGATGGTCCCCGAGGGTCTGGTGCTCCTGACGTCCGTGGCCTTCGCGATCGGGGTGGTCCGGCTCGGCCGACGCCGGTGCCTCGTGCAGGAGCTGCCGGCCATCGAGGGGCTGGCGCGCGTCGACGTGGTGTGCGCGGACAAGACGGGCACGCTCACGGAGAACGGGATGCGCCTCGCGCGGGTGGACGTGCTCGACGGCGCCCGGAGCGAGGTGGAGCGCGCCCTGGCGGCGCTCGCCGCCCTGGACCCGCGGCCCAACGCGTCCGTCGCCGCGGTCGCGGAGGCGTTCCCGGAGCCGCCGGCCTGGCGGGCGACCGCCGTCGTCCCGTTCACCTCGGCCGCGAAGTGGTCCGGGATGTCGTTCGCGGACGCCGAGGGTCCCCGCGGGAACTGGGTCCTCGGCGCGGCGGACGTGCTGCTCGACCCCCGGTCCGACGTGGCGCAGCAGGCGACGGACCTCGGCGCCCACGGCCTGCGCGTGCTGCTCGTCGCGTCGACCGACGCGCCGGTCGACGCCACCGCCCCGGGCGGAGGCGCCCCGGGGCACCTCGTCCCGCGGGCGCTCGTCGCGCTCGAGCAACGGGTCCGGGCCGACGCCCGGCAGACCCTGGACTACTTCGACGCCCAGGGCGTCACGGTGAAGGTGATCTCGGGCGACAACCCGGTGTCCGTCGCCGCGGTCGCGCGGTCCCTCGGCCTGGGCGGTCCCGCGACGTCGGTCGACGCCAGGAGCCTGCCCTCCGACCGCGAGGAGCTCGCGACCGTCGTCGAGGGCGCCACGACGTTCGGCCGGGTGCGGCCGGACCAGAAGCGGGCCGTCGTCGGGGCGCTGCAGGCGCGTGGGCACACCGTCGCCATGACGGGCGACGGCGTGAACGACGTGCTCGCGCTCAAGGACGCGGACATCGGCGTGGCCATGGGGTCGGGGAGCCCCGCCGCGCGGTCCGTGGCGCAGCTCGTGCTGCTGGACGACCGCTTCGCGACGCTGCCGTCCGTGGTCGGCGAGGGCCGTCGGGTGATCGGGAACATCGAACGGGTCGCGCACCTCTTCCTCACCAAGACCGTGTATGCGGTGGTGCTCGCCGTCCTGGTGGGCCTCGCGGGGGTCGGTGCGTGGCTCGTCGGCGCCGACCCCGTCTCCTACCCGTTCCTGCCGATCCACGTGACCGTCGCGGCATGGTTCACGATCGGGGTCCCCGCGTTCGTGATGTCCCTGGCGCCCAACGACGAACGGGCCCGGCCCGGCTTCGTGGCGAGGGTGCTCCGGCTCGCGGTGCCCGCGGGGGTGTCGATCGGCGTCCTGACCTTCATGTGCTACCTCGTGGTGGACCCGGGCGCGGGCGGGGCGTCGTTGGGCGGCCCGACGGACACGCTCGCCCCGGAGGAGGTGCAGGCGTCGACCGCGGCCCTGGTCACCCTGCTCGTGGGCGCGCTGTGGGTGCTCGCCGTCGTGGCGCGCCCGTACACGTGGTGGAAGGTGCTCCTGGTCGGCTTCTCGGTGGCCTTCTACGTCGGGCTCTTCAGCGTCCCCGCGCTCCGCGCGCTGCTCTCGCTCGACGTCTCCGACCCCGCGTCGCTCGGTGTCGGCCTGGCGTGCGGCGTGCTCGCGATCCTCCTGACGGAGGTCCTGCGGTGGTCGACGGCGCGCCTGTCCCGCGTCCGCGCCGCGGGCTGAGGTCGTCCTCAGGACCTCGCGGGACGGCTCAGGCGGCCCCGGACGCGAGGAGCTGGATCGCGGCCACCACGCGCTCGTACGTCCCCAGGGTGTCGAAGCCCATCTGGTCGAGCGCCGACCACACGAACCCGACCGTCGCGTACAGCCCGACGGCGGTCGCGAGGATCCACTCGCGCACCGACCCCGTGGAGCCGAGCAGGGGGAGGGCGAAGCTCCCGCTCGGGCGCCACACGTCGTCGACGACGAGCGAGCGCCGCACCCAGCGCGGCGAGCGGATCTTCACCGGCCAGAGCAGGGGAGCGCCGTTGGTCGTGAGCACGTCGCCGAGGATGTGGACCGTGACGCCGAGCCCCACCGCGACGGGCAGCCAGTTCCACTCCTCCGGGGAGAACAGGGCGACGAGCGCGGCGACGGTGAGCGACGTGGCCCACGGCACGAGCCTGCCGCGCCGCGTGAGCTTGAGCGCCTTGAGCGCGAGCGCGACGAGGAGCACCGCGAGCAGCCCGCCGCCGACGTAGACCGTGCCGAAGCTCGCGGTCTCGACCGTGACGAGCCCCGCGAGCCAGGCGAGCGCGGTGAACACCGCGATGCCGAGGAACGAGTGCGTGCCCTGGCGGTGCCCGCCCGCGACCGTCTCGACGGCGTCGGACACCCACTCGCTCACGGGGGGCAGCGAGTGCGCGAACGTGCCGTTGTGGTGGTCAGCGTCGGGCAGGAGCGCGGCCCCGGCGCACACGACCGCACCCGTCATGACCCCGACCGACGACACGGGGTGCCAGCCGAGGGCGAACGGGGCCGTCGACGTCACGGCGATCCACGCCGCCGCGCCGGTCGCGGCGTGGTTGGCACCCATCATGGCGGCGCATCTCCTGTCGTCGGGCCCGCGCGCGGTTCGTCGGCGTCGGGAGGTCTGTCCGGAACGTCCGGAACCCTACCCGGTGCCGCCGACAGTCCCGGTCGATCGCCCGGAAGGCCGAGAACCGTCGCGCCAGCGAGGAGAAAAGTGTGCCAAGCGGCCGAGTATCCGCCGGGGCCGGGGCCGGGGCGGGTCGCCGGAGCCCGACCGGCCGAGCCCTGACGCGGGAGGCGGAGGCCGCGCCCTGCGCGGAGGGCGCGCGGGGAGCCGGGGGTGCCACGGGGGGCGGAGAGCGGGCGACCTCGTCTGCGGTGAGGAAAGGCCGGCAGGCGGGATATCCGGGTGGTGCGCGGGCCTCGGTCGAAGATTCTCCGACGAATTCGAGAAATGGGGTTGTGCGGTTCGGGAAAGGCGCGTACGGTCTACCTCGGTCGACGACATTCCGGTGCGTGGACCACCCGACATGACCGAGAGGAGCAGTGCCGTGCGCGAACCCGTCCAGCAGGACCGGCGACGTCCCGTGCTGCCCTGCGAGCAGCCGCACGTCACGCTGCCCGTGGCGTATCTCAGCGTGTCTTCGTTCCCCGCCGGCGGCTCCGGCGGTCCTGTCGTCTGACCACAGCGTCGTCACGACAGGCCGTCCCGGGACATCGCCGGGGCGGCTTTTTTCTTGTGCGGGAATGCGCCCTGGCCGGGTGCGTCTTTCGTGCTGCCATTCCCATTCTCCGCCGTCGGTGCGCATTTGTCGTGCGCCCGCGGTGAAACGCACTGCCTTCGTGGTCCAACGGACACGACGCCGCTCTACGGAAGCGGAGACGGGGGTTCGACTCCCTCCGAGGGCACCTGGACGCCTCGCGTCCCGTCTGCTCGACGTTAAGGAGCACCAGCGCGCGTAGCTCAGCGGACAGAGCGCCGGCTTCCGGAGCCGGGCGTCGGGGGTTCGAGTCCTCCCGTGCGCACCTCGCCGCCCCGCCCGGGGCGGCGTCATGATCGTCAGGACGACCCGAGGAGGTCAGCACCGTGAGCACCGAGGCCCACGCGTTCCCCGTCCCGCTGTCGGGTGCGAAGGCACCCACCCTCATGTGGGCGCACGAGCACGCCGTCGAGCCCGCCGCGCTCCAGCAGCTGCGCAACATCGCGGCGCTGCCGTGGGTCGAGGGCGTGCGCGTCATGCCCGACGTCCACCTCGGCAAGGGCGCGACCGTCGGCTCGGTCATCGCGATGCGCGACGCCGTGTCGCCCAACGCCGTCGGCGTCGACATCGGGTGCGGCATGATCGGCGTCCGCACGTCGCTCACGGCGGAGGACCTGCCCGACGACCTCGGCCCGGTCCGCGCGCGCATCGAGGCCGCGATCCCCGTCGGGTTCCACGCGCACGACGAGCCGGTCGACCCGCACCGGCTGCGCTCGATCTCCGGGCGCGGCCCGGCCGAGGTCGCGCGCGGCGCGGACGCGTTCTGGTCGCGGTTCTCCGGGCTGCACGGGCGCGTGTCGGACATCGAGGGCCGCGCCCGCCGTCAGCTGGGGACGCTGGGCGGGGGCAACCACTTCGTCGAGCTCTGCACGGACACCGACGGGCAGGTCTGGCTCCAGCTGCACTCCGGGTCGCGCAACATCGGCAAGACGCTCGCGGAGCAGCACGTCGCGGTCGCGAAGCGGCTGGAGCACAACCAGGGGCTCGTCGACCGCGAGCTCGCCGTGTTCCTCGGCGGCACGCCGGAGATGGACGCCTACCTCGCCGACCTGTGGTGGGCGCAGGAGTACGCGGCGCGCTCGCGCGCGGTCATGATGACGCTCGTCGTCGACGCCGTGCGCGCGTCGTTCCCCGGCCGCGAGATCGCGTTCGACGAGGCCGTGAACGTCCACCACAACTACGTCGCGGTCGAGCACGTCGACGGCCAGGAGCTCGTCGTGACCCGCAAGGGCGCGATCCGGGCCGGGAAGGGCGACCTCGGGCTCATCCCGGGGTCCATGGGCACCGGGTCGTACATCGTGCGCGGGCTCGGCAACCCGGAGTCCTACTGGTCGGCGTCGCACGGCGCGGGCCGCCGCATGTCGCGCACGAAGGCGAAGAAGACCTTCACGCTCGACGACCTCGCCGCCCAGACGGTCGGCGTGGAGTGCCGCAAGGACGCCGGGGTGCTCGACGAGATCCCGGCCGCCTACAAGGACCTCGACGAGGTCGTCCGCGCCCAGTCCGACCTCGTCGAGGTCGTCGCCCGGCTCACGACGCTCCTCTGCGTCAAGGGCTGACCAGGCGGTCCTGGCGCGGCGAGCAGGTGGTCCCGGCGCGTCCCGATCTCCGGACGAGCCAGGACCGCCTGCTCGGCGCGGGAGGGGTGGGAGGGGTGGGAGGGGCGTCAGGGGGGAGGGGCTTCACGGGTGGTCGCGGGGGAGGCGGACCGCGACGGTGGTGCCGGTGGGGCCGGGCTCGTCGGCCGTCGTGGAGGTCACGGTGATCGTGCCGCCGTGGGCGGTGACGATCGCGTCGACGATCGCGAGCCCGAGGCCGGTCGAGCCGCCGGTGCGGTTGCGGGCGTCGTCGCCGCGCGTGAAGCGACGGAAGAGCGCCGGCCGCAGGGCCGCGGGGATGCCGGGGCCGTCGTCGGAGACGACGAGCGCGACGGCGTCGGCGTCCGTCGTGACCCGGACGTCCACGTGGGTGCCCGGCGGGGTGTGCCTGCTGGCGTTGGCGAGGAGGTTCGCCAGGACCTGGCGCAGGCTCGCCTCGTCGCCCGTCACCTCCAGGTCGACGGCGTCGTCCGGCAGGTCGTCCGGGGCGCCGGACGCCGGGTCGACGTCGAGGTCGTCCGCGCCGGGCAGGTCGAGCGCCCAGTCGTGGTCGGGGCCGGCGGCGTGCGCGTCGGTGACGGCGTCGACGGCGAGCGCCGCGAGGTCGACGGGCGCGCGGTCGAGGGGGCGGCCGGCGTCGAGCCGGGCGAGGAGCAGCAGGTCCTCGACGAGCCCGGTCATGCGGACCGCCTCGGCCTCGATGCGGTCGAGCGAGCGCGCGGTCGCGGGCGGCACGTCGTCGGGGGAGCGGCGCACGAGCTCCGCGTACCCGCGGATCGAGGCGAGCGGGGTGCGCAGCTCGTGGCTCGCGTCGGCGACGAACCGCCGCACCTGGGTCTCGGAGTCGTGGCGCGCCTGGAGCGAGGTCTCGACGTTCTCGAGCATGCGGTTGAGCGCGGCGCCCACCTGGCCGACCTCGGTGCGCTCGTCGGTGAGGTCGGCCGGGACACGGGGGATGGCGCCGATCTCGCCCTGCGCGAGCTCGAGCTCGGAGACGCGGCCCGCGGCGGCGGCGACGTCGTCGAGCGGGCGCAGCGAGCGTCGCACGAGCCAGGTGCCGAGGAGCACGGCCGCGAGGACCCCGGCGGCGCCGAGCGCGGCCTCGACGAGCAGGTACCTCTCGACGGTCGCGTCGACCTGGGCCGTGCTCGACGCGACGACGACGGGCTGCCCGTCCGCGGTGGTGCGGTGCACGGCACGGAACGACCCGAGCTCGGGGAGTTCGACGTCGTGCGCGGCGCCGTCGGCGGGGACGTCCTCGAGCGCCGCGACCTGGGCGTCGTCGAGCGCCACGCGCTGGAGGTCCGGGGTGACGTACTCCGCGAGGACGAGCGCGCCGCCGTCGTACCGCAGCACGGCGCTGCCGGGGCCGGTGCCCGCGGGGAAGCGTGACGGGTCGTCGGGACCGCCGGGCTCCGGCCCGGACGCGTCGCCGGTGCTGTCCGGGGGCTGCGCGGGGCCGTGGGCGAGCCGGTCGCTCGCCTGGCGCAGCTCGTGGTCGACCTGGGCGACGAGCTGGGTGCGCAGGGCGACGGCGGACGCGACGGCGAGCCCGACGGTGACGAGCAGGACGACGGCCGCGAGCACGAGCACGAGGCGTCGGCGCAGGGCGGTGGGCCGACGCTCCGGCCCTGTGGCCACCGGCCCGGTGGGGCCCGGGTCAGGCACGGACGCTCTCCGCGTCGGGGGCGGGCTTGAGCACGTACCCGACGCCGCGCAGCGTGTGGATCATCGGGGCGCGCCCCTTGTCGATCTTGCGGCGCAGGTAGGAGATGTAGAGCTCGACGATGTTGGCCTGGCCGCCGAAGTCGTAGTTCCAGACGCGGTCGAGGATCTGCGCCTTGGACAGCACGCGGCGCGGGTTGCGCATGAGGTACCGCAGGAGCTCGAACTCGGTCGCGGTGAGCCGGACCTCCTCGCCCCCGCGCCGTACCTCGTGCGCGTCCTCGTCGAGCTCGAGGTCGCCGACGACGAGCACGGAGTCCTCGCGTCGGGCGTTCGCACCGCCGCGGCGCAGCAGCCCGCGCAGCCGGGCGACGACCTCTTCCAGGCTGAACGGCTTGGTCACGTAGTCGTCGCCGCCCGCGGTGAGCCCGGCGACGCGGTCCTCGACGGCGTCGCGCGCGGTGAGGAAGAGCACGGGCACGTCGGGGTCGCGCTCGCGCAGGCGGCGCAGGACGGTGAGCCCGTCCATGTCGGGGAGCATGACGTCGAGCACGACGACGTCCGGCCCGGTCTCCCGCGCGGTGCGGATCGCGCCGTGCCCGTCGAGCGCGGTGGAGACGTCCCAGCCCTCGTACCGCAGCGCCGAGGTGAGCAGCTCCGCGAGGTTCGGCTCGTCGTCGACCACGAGCACGCGGACGGGGGAGCCGTCCGGCCGCGTGAGGCGCGGCTGGTCCGGGCGGCCGACGGGGGCGGTGGCTGCGGTCATGCTCTCAGGGTCGCGCGCGACGCGGAGGTGTGCCTGTGGTGACCCTGTGCGCTCGCTGTGTCCCGACGCCGGCCCGGTCGACGCGCGGTCGCCCGCCGGGGGACGGGTGAGAAACCGCGTCCCCGAGTCGTTGAAACCTTGACTTTTGTGCGCCTGCCGTCAAAACTCGCTGCATCGGCAGCAGCCGACGTCCACGCACGCAGGAGTGCGCGCGTCGCCCCGTGGGGTCGCCGTCGGCGACCCTCCGGCTCGCGCTCTCGACGACGAGGGAGAAGCACGCATGGATTTGTTCAGCGGCATGACGTTCCGGCGGGCGGTGGCTGCGGCTGCCGCGCTGCCGCTCGTGGGCGGTGCCACGCTCATGACCGCGGGCCCGGCGGCCGCCGACGAGGAGGACTACAAGATCCTCGTCGTCGGTGAGACGCTCGGCTTCCGCCACTCGCACATCGACGACACCACGCGCGCGCTCATCGAGCTCGGCGCCGACAACGGCTTCACGGTCGACGTGTGGGACCCGCCGAACAGCTCGGCGGGGTGGTGGGGCAGCGGGTCGCCCGGCCAGCCCGACCTGACGATGGACTCCTCGCCGTTCACGAGCGCCGAGGACCTCGCGCAGTACGCGACCATCGTCTTCGCGTCGCCCGTCGACAACACGAACTCCCTCAACCCGGCCACGCCGCGCCTCCTGGACGACGCCGAGCTCGCCGCGTTCCAGGGCTACATCCGGGGCGGCGGCGGGTTCGTGGGCCTGCACGCGGCGACGGACACGATGCACACCGTGCCCTGGTACAGCCAGCTCACGGGCGGCGGCGCACGGTTCGCCAGCCACCCGCAGCAGCAGACGGCGACGATGCGCGTCGAGAGCCCGGGCCACCCCTCGACGGCGCACCTGCCCGCCGTGTGGGAGCGGTTCGACGAGTGGTACAACTACACGACCAACCCGCGCGAGGACGTCCACGTCCTCATCACGCTCGACGAGTCGACGTACAGCCCGGGCAACAACGCGATGGGTGAGGACCACCCGATCGCGTGGTGCCAGAACTTCGAGGGCGGTCGCTCCTGGTACGAGGGCGCCGGGCACACCGACGCCTCCTGGACCGACCCGCTGTTCCTCGAGCACGTCCTCAAGGGCGTCGAGTGGACCGCGGGCGTCGTCGAGGGCGGCGGCAACTGCGTCACGTTCGGCGAGGTGGACGAGCTCGTGGCGGGCCTGAACACCTCCGCGGTGGGCGACGGCGTCATCGCCGGCGCGATCTCGTCGCTGCTCGGCAGCGCGCGCACCGCGGCCGACGCGGACGACCCCGCGACGGCGGTGCAGGTGCTCGGCGGCGCGCGCTCGCTCGTCGACCACCTGTCGGCGGCGGCGGGCGACCGCGCGCTGCTCGGCACGAAGATCGACGACCTCGTCGACTGGCAGTCCGCGCTCGTCGACGACGGCCCCGCGCTCGACCTCTCGGCCGAGGCCGAGCTGCGCACCATGGGCGGCAAGCAGTACCTCGCCGTCCGGGTGGTCAACCAGGACGACACGGCCGTGGACCTCGCGGTCACCACGCCGTACGGGACCAAGGAGTTCGCGGCCGTCGCGCCGACCAAGAACGCCTACCAGGCCTTCGCGACGCGCCTCGTCGAGGTGCCCGCGGGGCAGGTGACGGTCACCGCCACCGCCGAGCGCGACGGCGAGACGGTCACCGAGGAGCTCGTGGTCGACTTCGCCGGCACGGCCTGACACCTCCCCGGCACAGCACGCACGACGCCCGTCGCACCCCGGTGCGGCGGGCGTCGTGCGCGCTCCGGCGGGTACGTCGCCGGGCGTCCGCGGCTCGTCAGGCGAGCTGGAGCGTCGTGAGGCAGGTCGGGTCGTCGTCGCGGGTCGAGACGGTCGTGGTGCCGACCCGGCCGTCGTGCTCGACGCGCAGCTCCGCGTCGACGTCGCGCGGGAGCCAGTAGCCGACGAAGCCGTTGGCCCCGAGCGTCGTGTCCTCCTCGACGAGCACGTCGCCGGTGGCCGCGTCGACGACGGTCACGGAGACCGGCTCGCCGGCGAGCTCGCCCTGGCACGTGGTGAGCGAGTGGTAGAAGCACTCGTGCGTCTGGTCCACGAAGGGAGCGACCGAGAGGTAGAACGTGTCCTCGGGCAGCGGGACCGTGGTCTCGTACGACTCGTCGGCGAGCACGAGCTCCGCCGCGCGGACGGAGGCCACGAGGTCGGTCGGCCGGTCGGCGGTCTCGAGCCCTTCCAGGCGGTCGACGACCTCCTGGCCGGTGAGCCCGGCGAGGTCGTGGCGGTCGAGCAGGGCGTCCAGCGCGGAGGGCTCCGGGGACCCGCCGGAGCAGCCGGCGAGCACGAGGGCGGTGGCGGCCACGGCGGCCACGAGGGTCGGGAGGGCACGTCGTCTCATGCGCCGATCCTCTCAGAGCACGACGCCGTGACCAGGGCCGGAGGTCCCGGGCGCGCCGACGGCCGGGACCCTGGCGGGCCCCGGCCGTGCGGGTGGCGGACGGCGTCGCGTCACGCGGTGAGCATCGCCACCGGGTTGTCGTGCGTGAGGCGCGCGAGCACGTCGCGCGGCACGCCGCGCGCCGCGAGCATCTCGGTGAACACCGTCGGGACGTAGGCGAACCCGTTGCCGCCGTGCTGCACCCACATCTGCTTGAGGAACACGTCGTGGCTGAGCAGCACCTGGCCCGCGTGACCGGCCTCGACGAGGCGCTGCACCGCGGTCGCGGTCGTGTGCGGGTCGGGGGACACCCCCTCCTTCGGGAAGGTGATGTCCATGCCGACCATGTCGAACTCGAGCCAGACGCCGCGCTCGGCCACGGACCGCTGGTAGTCCGGGTCGTCGGCGGACGGGTCCATGTGGCACAGCACGACCTTCTCGGGGCGCACGCCCACCTCGTCGAGCACGAGGTCGAGCACCTCGTGCGCGCGGCGCTGCCACCCGGGCAGGTGCACCTGGAGCGCGACGTGCGGGTGCTCGCGCTGGGCGAGGGCCGCCGCGCGCAGCGACGCGGCCTCGCCCGCGGTGAACGACGGCGAGACGCCGATCTCGCCGATGATGCCGGGTCGCACGCCCGTCCCACCGATCCCGTCGGCGAGCTCCGCGACGATCGCGGACGCCTGGGCGTCCACGGCCGCGGCGGCGATGCGGTCACCCTCGAACTTCTCGAGGTACGCGCCGCAGCCCGCGACCACGTGCAGGCCCGTGCGGCGCGCGACCTCCGCGAGGCGCTCGGGGTTGCGCCCGATCGCGGCGCTCGACGTCGCGTCGACGATCGTGCGCCCGCCCAGCGCGGCGAAGCTCTCGAGCTCCGCCGCGACCGCGGCGACCGGCTTGTCGGCGATGTTGTCCGCGCAGCAGTACGGGTCCTGGCGCAGCGCCCACGCGACCGACGCGGAGACCGGCGCCTCGACGACCGCCTCCGAGAAGCGGTAGCTCGGCGGGTCGAGCACCCCGGACAGGTCGTTGAAGAGGTGCTCGTGGGGGAGCGTGAGGCCGAGGTCCGCGGCCGCGGCACGGCCGGTGACCGTCTGGACGTGGCCGGCGGGCGTGACGCTCATCGCGCGCTCGTCTCGCCGGCCTCGCCGCCCGCGACGGCCGCCGCGACACCCGCGTCGGGTCCGTCGGGGCCGGTGGCGTCCGGGCCGTCGGCGTGCGCCGTCTTGCCGGACGGGATCATGCCGATCCCGGCGGCGACGAGCGCGATGACCGTGCCGATGACGGTCGCGACGTGCACGGTGTGGCCGAGCGCGGGGATCGCGGCGTCGAGGACGAGCGAGCCGACGAGCTGGCCCGCGACCGAGGCGAGGCCGAGCAGGAGCAGCCCGAGGCCGCGCACGAGGAGCGCCATGAGCGCGATCGACAGCAGGCCGAGCGGGCCGCCCAGGTACATCCACCACTCGCTCGGGAGCTGGAAGTCGACGCCGCCCACCGCCGCGCGCACCAGGTAGGCGATCAGCAGTGCGGTGAAGCCGACGAGGAAGTTCCAGCCGATCGAGACGAGCATCGACCCGGTGACGTCGGCGACGGCCGCGTTCCCGGCGGGCTGCCAGCCCGCGAGCAGACCGCCCACGAACGGCATGATCGCGAGCACGATCGTGTGCGGCACGGAGAAGCTCGGGGAGATGACGACGACGGTCGCCGCGATGGCGAGCGCCGCGCCGAGGAGGCGCGTCGTGGTGAGCGGCTGCTTGACCGACGCCGTGACGCCGAGGCGGTCGCAGATGACGCCCGAGATGACGAGGCCCGAGATGAGCGAGATCTGGAACGTCGCGACGCCGAGGACGCCGACCGTGACGCCCTCGGACAGGACGATGACGGCGCCGCACAGGCCCGCGAGGTAGTTCCACCACGGGATGGTGCGCGAGCGGATCAGGCCGGGGATCGCGAGCGCCTCCCGTCGGGTCGCAGGACGCGCGAACACGACGACGAACATGAGGACCAGGCCGGTCCCGAACGAGATGAGGGCGGCGGCGTGCCCGTCGCCGATCGTCTTGCCCAGCTGGCCGTTGACGGCCGCCTGCATGGGGCCGAGGGCCCCCGCGAGGACGGTCGCGACGACGAGCAGGGCGGTCGCGGTGTCCTTGACCCTGCTGCGGCGGGCTGACGAGCTCACAGCACCTCCCTGAGTGCCGGACGGGGAACCGGTGGTCGCCGGCGTGGTGTGCTTCATTGCGTGACCGTGCCTTCCTCCGACGGTACGTCGGACTTGGCTGTGGAGCGGAATCCTGGTGCCCTCGGGGGCCAGGTCGGTGGCGCGCGGCAGGGAGTCGACGGCGCCGTGGCGGGTGGTGGTGGAGGCGGCGACGCGCGCCGCCCAGCGGGCGGACTCGACGAGGTCGCCGCCGTGGAGGAGGCCGTCCGCGAGCGCCGCGCAGAACGAGTCGCCGGCGGCGGTCGTGTCGACGGCGTCAACGCGCTCCGCCGGGACGGTGACGGGTGCGCCTCCTGCGGGGACGACGAGCGCGCCGTCGGCCCCGAGGGTGACGACGACGTCCCCGGGGTGGTCGAGCGCCCGCACCATGGCGAGCACGGCGTCGGTGCCGACGGGCTCGTCGCGCGCGCCGACGAGGGTCGCGAGCTCGAACCGGTTGGGCACGAGCACGCGGAACGCGGCGCGCACGTGGGCGGGCAGCGGCACGGCGGGCGCCGGGTTGAGCACGGTGGTCCCCGCCGCGGTGGCGGCGACGGCGCGCAGGGCGCCGAGCGGCGTCTCGCACTGGCACAGGACTGCTGCCGCGTCGCGCACGAGGTCGGCGCGCTCGGTGACGAACGCCTCGTCGACGACGGCGTTCGCGCCAGGCTCGATGACGATCGTCGACTCGGGCTGCTCCCACAGCACGACGGCGACCCCGGTGGGGCGGTCCGCCGTCGCGAGGCCGTCGAGGACGAGGCCCTCGACGGCGAGGCGGCGGCGGATCGCGCGGCCGTCGTCGTCGTCCCCGACGGCGCCGACCATGGCGACGCGGCGGCCGAGCCGGGCGGCGGCGACCGCCTGGTTGGCGCCCTTGCCGCCGGGGGAGCGGACGAGGCCCGTCGCGGAGACGGTCTCGCCCGAGCGGGGCAGGCGGTCGACGGTCAGCCTGAGGTCCATGTTCAAGCTGCCGACGACCACCACCTCGGGCGTCATCAGCCCGCGAGCCAGGTGACGGCCTGGCCGAACAGCGGGCCGTAGCCGGCCCAGTCCATGAACTCGCGCGGGGCCCAGTGCGGGGAGATGTCGGAGGCGAACGCGAGCGTGCGCCCCTCGCCCTCCGTGCGGACGGCGACGAGCGGACGGCCCTCGATGGTGGCGAGGACGGTCGCGTCGGCCTTGGCGGTGAGGCGCTGGTAGCCGAGGAGGATCGGCCACTCGCGGTCGAGGCCGGCGGTGACGGGGTGCTCGACGTCGGTCAGGGTGCCGCCGATGCCCTCCGGGGTCTCCTCGCGGTCGTCGTACGGGAGGATGTCGACGGGCAGGACGGCCTCGACCGCGGTGCCGTGGTAGTTCGCCTTGGCCTGGAACCCCTGGAAGCTGAGGTACCCGCCGGCCATCATGAGGCCGCCCCCGCGGCGGACCCACTCGGCGAGGAGCTTGAGCCGGTTCGGGAACGGGCGTCCCTGGGAGAACACGACCGGGGGCAGCAGGAGCGAGTTGGCGCCGATGTCGGACAGGATCACGACGTCGTAGGCGTCGAGCTCGTCGAGCGTGGAGGGGAAGTCCTCGGCGACGAGGTGCGAGGGCAGGTGCGTGACCTCGTGGCCCTCGGCGGCCAGCGCCTCGAGCAGGCGCGCGCACCCGATCTCGAGCTGGGCGTGGGGGAACGCGTCGTACCCCTTGTAGTCGGTGGTCGCGTTGATCCACGACTCCCCGGCGAGCAGAACCCGGCTCATCCCGGCCTCCTTGCGGTCAGGTCGCGCGGCGACGTCCTCGACGACGTTGCGCAACGTTGTGTAGCGTTGCGCAAGACCGTAGGGGGCGAGCGGCGCGGCTGTCAACACCGTGCGCGGCCCGACGCCCCCGGTAGAGTGCAGGGAATCTGGGGGACCGCCCCGAGGAAGGGGAGTCATGACGCTCACGCGTGTTGCGCAACGTGCCGGCGTGTCGGCCTCGACGGCGTCGCGCTACCTGCGCGGGCAGCTCAACGTCCAGCCGGAGACGGCGGCGCGGATCGACGCCGCGGTCCGCGAGGTCGGGTACGTCGTCCCCGCACCCGGTCCCGCCCCGCGCGAGGACGAGCGCCGCACCGGGGTGGTCGCGCTCGTCGTGCCCGACTTCGTCAACCCCTTCTTCACCGCCCTCGCCGAGGAGGTCGCGCGCCTCGCGGGCGACCGCCGCGTCCCGCTCGTCGTCGCGCTGTCGACGCGGCACGGCGACGCCGAGTCCGGCCTCGGCCAGCTCCTCGCGAGCGACGGGTCGCTCGGCGGCATCGTCTACGTGGGGATGTCCCGGACCGACGACCGGCTCGCGCGCGCCGTCGCGGACGGCCTGCCCGTCGTCGTCATCGACGAGGAGGTCGACCTCGACCTGCCCGTCGAGACGATCACCGTCGACAACTACGGCGGCGCCTACCAGGCCACGAGCTACCTCGTGCAGCAGGGGCACCGGCGCATCGCCCACGTCGCCGGGCCCGCCGAGCTGTCCACGACCCAGGACCGCCTGCGCGGGTACGTCGACGCGATGCACGACGCCGGCCTCGACGTCGACCCGGACCTCGTGCGCCACGGCCCGTACACCGAGCAGTTCGGCGCCTCGACGTTCCCCTACCTCACGCGGCCCGGGAGCGCGCCCACGGCCGTCTTCGTCGGCAGCGACATCGTCGCCGTCGGGATGCTGGGTGCGGCCGAGCTGCACGGCATCTCCATCCCCGAGGACCTCTCGGTCGTCGGGTGCGACGGCATCCGCGTCGGCCAGTGGCTGCGGCCCAAGCTCACGACGCTCGAGCAGCCCGTCGCGGCGCTGGCGCTCGCCGCGATGGACGCGATCGAGCGCTCGATGACCGGCACCCGCCCCGCGGACCCGCCCGCGCGCACCGTGCTGCCGCTGCACCTCGTCGTGCGCGGCTCGGTCGCCCGGCCCGCGGACGCGTAGCGCGGCGGATCGCGCGCAGGCGGTCGCGAGCGGGCGCTACGCCACGCGCGCGTCCGCGGCCCGGCGGGTCCAGCGCATCACGACGTACAGCGCCGCGCCGACGGCGAGCAGGATCCCCGCGCGCAGCCACGTCACGGCGTCCTGCTGCGTGAGGAGCAGGACGCACGACGCCACGCCGAGCACCGGCACGACCGTCGCGACACGGAAGTGCGGGGCGTCGACGGGGTCGCGCCGCAGCACGAGGACCGCGACGTTCGTCGAGGCGAACACGAGCAGCAGGAGCAGCACGACGGTCTCGGCGAGGCCCGCGACGTCGCCCGTGAACACGAGCCCCATCGCGACCACGGTCGTCACGACGATCGCGACCCACGGCGTGCGGCGGCGGGGGAGCACGCGCCCGAGCGTGGCCGGGAGCAGGCCCTGCTCGGCCATGCCGTACGCGAGCCGGCTCGCCATGATCATCGTGAGCAGCGCCCCGTTCGCGACGGCGATCAGCGCGACGAGCGAGAACACCCACGCGGGCACCGAGCCCTCGGCGTCGACGACCTCGAGCAGCGGACCGGTCGAGCCGGCGAGCGTCTCGGGGTCCACGACCGCGACGGCGGCGACGCCCACCGCGACGTACACGACGCCCGCCGTGACGAGCGCGCCGAACAGGGCGCGCGGGTAGGTGCGGCGCACGTCGCGCACCTCCTCGGCGAGGTTGGCCGACGTCTCGAACCCGACGAACGAGTAGTACGCGAGGATGGCGGCCGCGAGGACGGCGAGCGCCGGCGTCGTGCCCTCCGCGAACTGCGTGACGCGGCCCGGCGACCCCTCGCCCCGCCCCAGCACGACGGCGGCGAGCACGACGACGAGCACGAGCCCGGACAGCTCGATCGCGGTCATCGCGACGTTGGCGCGCAGCGACTCCTTGATGCCGCGCGCGTTGAGCGCCGCGACGACGGCGAGGAACAGCACGGCCACGAGCCGGTCGGGCGCGTCGACGAACGTCGCGAAGTAGTCGCCGGCGAAGGCCAGGGAGAGGCCCGCGGCGCTCGTCACGCCCGCGGCGAGCATGGAGAACCCGACGAGGAACGACACGAGCGGGCTGTGGAACGCGCGGTCCGCGAACACGGCCGCGCCGCCCGCCTGCGGGTACTTCGTCACGAGCTCGGCGTACGACCCGGCGGTCAGCAGGGCGAGGCCGAGGGCGACGAGGAGCGGCAGCCAGACGGCGCCGCCCACCTCGCCGGCCATCTCGCCGACGAGCGCGTAGACGCCCGCGCCGAGCACGTCGCCGAGGATGAAGAGGTACAGGAGCCGTCCCCCGACCGAGCGGGACAGCTTCGTGTCCGGGTCGGTGGCCTGCTGCTGGGGTGCGGTCGGTGCGCTCATCGCGTCACCGTGCCACGACCCCGGGTCGCTCGCGCCGCGGGCCACCGTGCGAGCCCGCAGGAGGCGTGTGAGCGTGGGGTCTCCGGGTCCAGCCACGAGCCCGTCCGCACGAGCGCGACCGGCGGGACGGATCTGACGGATCGTCCCCGCGGGCCTGCGTCGCGCTCCGTCGCGAGGAGACGAGCATGAGCGACACCCCGGAGACTGCGAGCGCGGCCCGGATCGTGCGGCGCGCGGTCGTGCTGGGCGGTGCCGGCTTCGTGGGCAGCCACGTGTGCGAGGCGCTGGTGGGCCAGGGCGTCGAGGTCGTGTGCGTCGACGACCTGTCGACCGGGCAGGTGCGCAACCTCGACGCGCTGCGCGACGACGCGCGGTTCCGGTTCGTCGAGGGCGACGTCAGCGCCGGGATCGAGGTGCCCGACCCGGAGCGGGTCGACCTCGTGCTGCACCTCGCGTCGCCCGCCTCGCCCGTGGACTACCTCCGGCTCCCGCTCGAGACCCTGCTCGTGGGGTCGGCGGGGACGCGTCACGGCCTCGAGCTGGCCGACCGGGCCGGGGCGCGGTTCGTGCTCGCCTCCACGTCCGAGGTCTACGGCGACCCGGAGGTGCACCCGCAGCGCGAGGACTACTGGGGCCACGTGAACCCCGTCGGCCCGCGCAGCGTCTACGACGAGTCCAAGCGGTTCGCGGAGGCGACCACCGCCGCGTACCGGCGCAGCCGGGGCGTGGACACGGGGATCGTGCGGATCTTCAACACGTACGGGCCGCGGATGCGCGGGCACGACGGCCGCATGGTCCCGACGTTCGTGCGGCAGGCGCTCGCGGGTGAGCCGCTGACCGTCGCGGGCGACGGGTCGCAGACCCGGTCCGTGTGCTTCGTGGACGACCTCGTCGAGGGCATCCTCGCGTTCGCGCGCACCGACCACCCGGGCCCGGTGAACCTCGGCGACCCGACGGAGCTCACGGTCGAGCGCGTCGCGCGCGACGTGCTCGCGGCGACGGGGAGCGACGCGGGGATCGTGCACGTCGACCTGCCCGAGGACGACCCGCGCCGCCGTCGGCCGGACACGGGCCTCGCGGAGCGCACCCTCGGCTGGCGGGCCCGCACGCCGTGGACCGAGGGCCTGGCCCGGACGGTCGAGTGGTTCCGCGCCGACGGCGGCGAGACGCCCGTCGCGGTCGGGGCGGCGCGTGGCGCCGCCGCGGACGAGGGAGGGGACCCGGCATGAGGGTCTCCGTGCACGGCTGCGGCTACCTCGGCGCGGTCCACGCGGCGGCCCTCGCGCGCCTGGGCCACGAGGTGGTCGGCATCGACGTCGACCCGGCCCGCGTCGCGGCGCTCGCCGAGGGTCGGGCCCCGTTCTTCGAGCCGGGTCTCGCCGCGCTCCTCGCCGACCCGGGCGGGGCGGGGTCGCTCACGTTCTCGACCGACGTCGCGCACGCGGGCGTCGCCGACGTCCACTTCCTGTGCGTCGGCACGCCGCAGTCGGCGGGCAGCGGCGTCGCGGACCTGCAGCAGCTCGAGGCCGCGCTCGCGGCGCTGCGCCCGCACCTGCGCCCGGGGTCGGTGGTGGTCGGCAAGTCGACCGTCCCCGTCGGCACGGCCGCCCGGCTCGCGGACGACCTGCCCGACGGCGTCCGGCTGGCCTGGAACCCCGAGTTCCTGCGCGAGGGGCACGCGGTCGCGGACACGCTGCACCCGGACCGGCTCGTCTACGGCGTGCCCGACGACGGCGACGCGCTCGTCGAGCGTCTCGACGCCGTCTACGCGCGGCTGCTCGACGACGGCGTGCCCCGCCTCGTGACCGACCTCGCGACCGCGGAGCTCGCGAAGGTGGCCGCCAACGCGTTCCTCGCGACGAAGATCTCGTTCGCCAACGCGGTCGCGGAGGTGTGCGAGGCCGCGGGCGGCGACGCGGTCGCGCTCGTCGGCACCATGGCGCTCGACCGCCGGATCGGCGGCGAGTACCTCGGCGTGGGCCTCGGGTTCGGCGGCGGGTGCCTGCCCAAGGACATCCGCGCGTTCGCGGCTCGGGCGCGCGAGCTCGGCGTCGGCCCGGCCGTGTCGTTCCTCGACGAGGTCGACGCCATCAACGACCGCTGCCGGGAGCGCGCCGTCGCGCTCGCGCGCACCGCGTGCGGCGGCTCCCTCGCTGGGCGACGCGTGGCGGTGCTCGGCGCCGCGTTCAAGCCGGACAGCGACGACGTGCGCAGCTCGCCCGCCCTCGCGCTGGCCCGGGCGCTCGCCGCGGAGGGAGCGGACGTCGTCGTCACCGACCCGCAGGCGCTCGCGCTCGCGCAGGCGGCCGCCCCCGAGCTCGGGTACGCGGCGGACGCGCGCGAGGCGGCGGCCGGGGCCGACGTCGTGGTCCTCGCGACCGAGTGGGACGAGTACCGCGACCTCGACCCCGGCGCCCTGGCCGCCGTGGTGCGGGCGCCACGCCTCGTGGACGCGCGCAACGCCGTCGACGGCGCGCGGTGGCGCGCGGCCGGGTGGCACGTGCGCGCGCTCGGGGTCGCCGCGCCGAGCGCGGCACGACCTCAGTCGAGCAGCCCCACGGCGTAGCCCACGAAGAACAGGGCCGTCACGACGGCGACCACGCCGACGACCCCGATCCAGACCCACGGCACCGCCCGGTGCGGGCCGTGCTCCTCGTGGCCCTGCGGCGCGCTCACCTGGTCCTCCGCGGGCGGGGTCTCGCCGGGCTGCACGTCACCGCTCGCCGAGAAGTCGGCCGCGGACGAGCGGTGCGAGGCGTCCAGCGGGTCGGGGTCGGGGGAGGCGGGTCCGGTCATGGTGCGGTCCTTCCGTCGGTGCGGGGGTCCAGATCGGGGGAGGTCATGCCTCGACGCTCAGGGCCTCGTCGCCCGCACGCATCTCGGCGGGGTCCTGGGGCCCGGCGAGCAGCGACCGCGCGGCCGCGGCGACCTCCTCGACGGTGATGCGGTCGAGCGCCGGGTCGAGGTCGGCGGCGTGCGGGTCGCCGCGGTACCCGCCGGGCGCCCGGTCGGGCGCGTGCGCCGGCCCCTGCTCCGTGTCGCCGTGCCAGAGCACCGCGTGCCGCTCCGGGTCCACGGCGGGCCCCCACGTGGCGGGCGGCGTGGGGCCGAACAGCACCACCGACGGGGTGCCGTACGCGGTCGCCAGGTGGGCCACGCCCGTGTCCCCGCAGACGACGAGCCGGGCCGTCGCGACGACGTCGGCGAGCGCCGGCAGGTCGAGCGTGCCCGCGGTGTCGGTCACGCTGCCGGTCCCGTCCGGCGCGCCCGCGAGGCCGCCGAGGGCGGCGACGGCGTCGGCCACCACCCGCGCGCACAGGTCGCGCTCGTCGGGGCCGCCCGTGACGACGACGTCGCGGCCGGCGCCCGCGAGGTCGCGCGCGACCGCGGCGAAGCGGTCCGCGGGCCAGCGGCGCGCGCCGGACGCCGCGCCGGGATGCACGACGACGTGCCGCCCCCGCGACCCCGGCGGGTCGAGCCGCAGGTCCTCGCGCGAGCACGCGCCGCCCGCCGCGGTGACGAGCCGGCACCAGCGGTCGACCTCGTGCTCGTCCGGGTCCCAGCCCGGCCCGTCGATCCCCGCGTCGCCCGACGCGAACGCGACCACCCGCTCCGGGGCGGTGTCGAGCAGCACCCGGTGGCTCTCGGGGCCGCTGCCGTGCAGGTTCACCGCCACGTGCCCGACGGGGTCCGCGCCGGTGAGCGTCCGCGACTCCTGCGCCCAGACGAGCGGCTCGAGGCCGCGCGTCGGCACGACGCCGTCGACGAGGCCGAGGTCGCGCAGCCAGCTGCCGACCTCCGCGGGCGCGGCGAGGAGGACGCGCCGGCCCGGCCACGCGCGCCGCACGCCCCGCAGCGCGGGCATGGCGGTCAGCGCGTCCCCGAGCCCGAGCGCGCGCAGCACGAGGACCGTCCCCTCGTCCTGCCCCGCGAGCCCCGGCAGTTCGGGCGCCGGCTCCGTCGCGCCCGCCGTCACGGCCACGACGTCTCGCCGGACGCCATGACGAGCATCTCGCGGATCTCGCAGCCCACGGGCTGGTGCAGCGCCGTCACGACGGCGGCCGCGGTCGCGCGCGGGTCGTTGAGGTCGGCGTCCGGCCCCGGCTTGTACTGCTCGGTGCGGCCGTCGAAGAACGCGGTACGCATCCCGCCGGGCACGAGGCACGTGACGCCGACGCGGCCCGCGAGCTCCGCCGCGAGAGCCTGGGAGAACCCTCGCACGGCGAACTTCGACGCGCAGTAGGCGGTCGCGTCCGAGACGCCCTTGAGGCCGAGCGTCGACGCGACCGTGACGACCGTGCCGCGGCGCTCCTCGAGGAACGGCAGCGCGGCGCGCACGACGGCGACCGTCCCGAACAGGTTGACGCGCACGACGCGCTCCCACGTCTCGACGTCGATCTCGTCGAGGCGCCCGCACGCGTCGGTGCCGGCGGCCGTCACGACGGCGTCGGGCGGCCCGACCTCGAGCGCGAGCCGCTCGACCGCGGCGGCCGCGGCGGCGGAGTCGGACAGGTCGACGACCGCGTGCGGCACGCCGTCGGCGGGCGCGACGCGGTCCAGGACGACCGGCTTGCCGCCCGCTGCCGTCACCGCCTCGACGAGCGCGGCCCCCAGGCCGCTCGCGCCCCCGGTGACGTAGACGGTGCCGAGCTCGCGGGGTGCCAGGGCGTCGGTCCGTTGGGCGGACGTGGTGGTGGTCATGCGGTGGTCTCCTCCGTGAGGGTGGGGACCCCGGGCGCGAACCGCCCGGAGCGTTCGAGGATCGAGGTCGTGGAACGGCCGTCGACGTAGGGCAGGACGACGACCCGGCCGCCGTGGCGCCGGACCGTCTCCGCCTCGGGGAGCGTCTCCTCGGTGTAGTCGCCGCCCTTCGCCCAGACGTCGGGGCGCAGGCGGTCGAGCACGGCGCGCGGGTCGTCCTCGTCGAACAGGACGACGGCGGCCACGCAGTCGAGCGCGGCGAGGACCCGGGCCCGGTCGGACTGCCCGACGACGGGGCGCTGCGGTCCCTTGAGCCGCCGCACGGATGCGTCGCCGTTGAGCAGCACGACGAGGTGGTCGCCCAGGCGCGCGGCCGCCTCGAGCGTCGCGACGTGCCCGGCGTGCAGGATGTCGAAGCAGCCGCCCGTGGCGACGACGGTGCCGCCCCCCGCGCGCAGCCGGGCGGCCACGGCCTCGGGCCCGACGGAGCCCGGCGCAGGGTCGCGACCTGGCGCGCCGGAGGTCCCGGCGACGTCGGCCGCGCTGTCCGGCACCGGGTCCGGACCACGGCCCGGCCCGCGCTCCCGCGCCGCACCCGGCGCGCGGCCGACGGGGGAGTCCGCCCGGCGCCGGTAACCCTCCGCGCCGCCCGCCGCGACCCAGGCCGAGGCCGAGGCGACGGCGGCGACGACCGCCGGGACGAGCCCGTCGCCCCGCGCGAGCGCGACCGCGACCGTCGAGGCGAAGCGGTCGCCCGCGCCGCACGGGTCGCCGTGCGCGACGGTCGCGGGCACGTACGCCGGCTCCCCGTCGGCGCGCGCGACGAACGCCCCGCGGTCGCCCGCCGTGACGCACACGGCGCCCACCTCCCACGCGGCCGCGAGCGACCGCGCGAGACCCCCGGGGTCGTCGGGCGACGCGTCCAGGCCGAGCGCCTCGGCCGCGTCGAGCGCCTCCGCGAGGTTGGGCGTCACGAGCGCCGTCCCGGGGACCGGGGCGCCTCCGCGCGGGTGCGGGTCCCACACGACCGTCCCGGTGCGGGCCGCGTGCGCGAGCGCGTCGCGGACCGGTCCGGCGTGGGTCGTCCCCGCGCCGTAGTCGGACACGAGCACGACGTCCGCGCCCGCGAGCGCCGCCCGCGCCGCGCGCTCCGGCAGGTTGCCGGGCCGGGCGGGGCCGCCGTCGTCGACGCGCACGACGGTCTGCCCGCCGGAGCGCACGCGGGTCTTGCGTCGCGTCGTGCCGACCTGCGGCAGGGCGACGACGTCGAGGTGCGGGCGCAGCAGGGCCCGCAGCTCCGCGCCCGCGTCGTCGTCGCCGAACGGCGCGACGAGGCGCACGCTCGCGCCGTCGGCGGCGAGGAGCGCGGTCAGCCCCGCGCCGCCCGGGCTGCGCCGGACGCCGAGCGTGTCGACGACGGGCACCGGGCCGTCGGGAGAGAAGCGGGTGACCTGGCCGTCGACGTCACGGTCGAGGAGCACGTCCCCGACGACGACGACCTGCGGTCCGGTCGCCGCCGCGGAGGCCGGCGCGGGTGCCGGGGCGGGTCGTTCCTCGGCCGACCCGGCGCCCGGGAGGTCCGCCGCGGCGCGCGCCTCGCGGTGGCGGACGTGCGCGTCGAGCGCGGCGCACAGCGCGTGCACGACGACGAGGTGCAGCTCCTGCACGGACGACGTCGACGCGCCGCGCAGGGCGAGCACGTCGTCGCACGCCGTGGCGAGCGCGCAGTCCCGCGGGCCCGTGAGCGCCCACGTCGTGAGGCCGAGCTTGCGCGCCCGGCGGGCCGCCGCGACGACGTTCTCGCTCTCGCCGGAGGTCGACAGGAGCACGAGCACGTCGCCGGGGCGCCCGTGCGCGGCGACCTGGCGCGCGTACATCTCCGCGATGCCGTAGTCGTTGACGATCGCCGTGAGGCTCGACGTCTCCGCGTGCAGGCTGATCGCGGACAACGGGGTCCGCTCGCCGTCGAATCGGCCCACGAGCTCGGCGGTGAGGTGCTGCGCCTCGGCGGCGCTGCCCCCGTTGCCCGCGACGAGGAGCCGTCCGCCCGCGAGCACGGTGTCGGCGAGCCGCGCGCCCCACGCGTCGATCCGGCCCGCCTCGGCGGTGAGCAGGTCGAGGCCGTCGTGCAGGTCGTCGGCGTGCGCGCGCAGCCAGCGGCGCGCGGCGTCGTGCGGTCCGGCACCGTTCGCGTCCGCGGACCCCTCCGGGTGCCCGTCCGCGGGCCTGGTCCACGGCGCGGTCACGGTGCGCTCACCGCCCGCAGGGCGGTGCGCCCGGCCGCGACGGGCCGGGACCGGCCGCGCTCGGTGCGCCGCGTCGCGGCGACGCGCTCGTAGGACTCGACGGTGCGCTCGGCGACCGTGACCCAGCCGTACAGGTGCTCGGCGCGCAGCCGCGCGGCCGAGCCGAGGCGCTCCGCGAACGCCGGGTCGTCGGAGAGGCGGCGCAGCGCGGCGGCGAGCGCGCCGACGTCGCGCGGCGGGACGAGCAGGCCCGTGCGTCCGTCGACGACCGAGTCGAGCAGCCCGCCCACGGCGGCGCCCACGACCGGGCGCCCGCACGCGGCGGCCTCCAGCGGGACGATCCCGAAGGGCTCGTACCAGGGGTCGCACACGACGGCGTCGGCGGCGTGCATGAGGTCGCGCACGTCGTCCTGCGTCACGCTGCCCACGAACCGCACGCGGTCCGCGACGCCGACCGCGACCGCGACGGCGCGCAGCCGCAGGACCTCGGGATCCTCGTCGAGCGCGCCCGGCGCGGGGCCGCCCGCGACGACGAGCTCCGCGCCCGGCAGCTCCGCGAGCGCCTCGATGACCGTGTCGACGCCCTTGCGCTCGACGAGGCGGCCCACCGAGAGCAGGCGCAGCGTGCCGGGCTCGCGGTGCAGGTGCTCGGTGCGGTCCGGGTCGGGCAGGAAGCGGCCGAGGTCCACGCCGCACGGCACGACGTCGATGCGGTCCGGGTCGGCGCCGAGCGCGACGAGCTCGGCGACCTCGTCGGCGCACGTCGCGACGATCCGGTCGACCGCGCGGCACAGCAGGCGCTCGCGGGCCACGCGCTCGGCGGGGCTCGTGTCGTGCGCGCCCTGGTGGCGGCGCTTGACGGACCCGAGCGCGTGGAAGGTCTGCACGAGCGGGACGCCGAGCGCGGGAGCGGACAGCAGGCCCGCGATCCCGGACATCCAGAAGTGGGCGTGCACGACGTCGGGCCGGGGCCCGGGCTCGATCCACCGCCGCAGGAGGTCGGCGCCGAAGGCGTCCATGTGGGGCAGGAGGTCGTCCTTGGGCACGGGCACGGGCGGACCGGCGTCCACGTGCACGACCTCGACGCCGCGCGCGAGCGGGACGCGCTCCGGGAGGGACGCGTCGTCGCGGCGCGTGAACACCTCCACGCGGTGGCCCTGCGCGCCGAGCCGCGTGGCGAGCGACGCGACGTGCACGTTCTGCCCGCCCGCGTCGACGCCGCCCAGGGCGGCGAGGGGGCTGGCGTGCTCCGAGATCATCGCGATCTTCATGAGGTCACCTCCGTCAGGACCGTGTCCCAGCGCCGCAGGAACGCGGCGTGGGAGTAGTGCTCGAGCACGTGGGCGCGGGCCGCCCGCCCGTGCTCGCGGGCGTCGTCGGGGTCGGCGAGCCAGCGCCGCGCGGTCGCGGCGAGCTCGTCGGGACGGGAGCTGAGGAGCCCTGCGGCCGGGGGCACCGCGACGGGCGCCTCGGTGGTCGGCAGCGCGAGCACCGGCATCCCGAGCGCCATCGCCTCCAGCAGGGAGAGCCCGAGGCTCGTCCAGCGGTAGGGGTGCAGGTAGGCGCGCGACGTCGCGAGCCGCGCGTGCATCGCGGCCTGGGGGACGTCGTCGTGCAGGCCGTGCGGGAGGTCGTGCGGCAGGTCGTGCGGCGCGGCGCCGGGCGCCGCGAGGTGCTCGGCGAGCTTGCCGACGCCCATGCCGTAGACGTCGAGCGGCACGTGACGCCCCAGCGCGACGAGCACGTCGGTCCCGGCGACGCGCCAGCGCCGCACGGGCTCGTTGACGACGGCCCCGACGCTCGCCCGCTCCCCGGTGTACAGCGGGCCGGGGTCGGGGATGCCGTGGTCGACGACGAGCGTGCGCGCGTCGCCCGTGTCCCACATGAGCGCGTTGAACGCCGTGACGTGCACGACCGGCACGAGGCCCTCCTCGACGACGTCGAGGTCGGCGAGCGGGTGCCGGGTCGCGGCCGCGTGGCCGGTCGGGGCGTTGTGCTCGACGTAGACGGCGGGCACGTCGCGGCCGGGCACGAGCCCGGTCCAGCGCCGCAGGAGCTCGAGCTCCTCGGGGCGCTGGAGCACCACGACGTCGATCGCGCGGTCCGCCGCGAGGTCGGCGAGCTCGTCCGGCGCGACCTCGCGCGCCCCGGGCGGCCAGTCCCAGGTGCGTGCGCGACCGCGGCCGTCCGGCCCGCGGTCGGGGACGACCGGGACGAGGTACTCGTGGCCGCCGGCGACGAACGACGTCGCCCACGACCCGTGCACGTGCCACACGAGGATCCTCATCGGGTCACCCCCACGGCCCGCGGCAGGGCGGCGCCAGGCTCGGGCGTCCCCGCGACGTGCGGGGAGGCGAGCCGGTCGACGGCCGCGACGACGTCGGCCGGGTCGACGTCGAGGCAGGGGTGGCCGGGCACCGGGCACAGCCGGGCCCGCGTGCCGCGGCACGCGGCCTCCGGGTCGCCGAGCAGGACGGCCGGCACGCCCCACGGCGCCCACCGCTCCGCGGGGACCACGGGGGCGAAGAGCGACACGACGGGCGTGCCGACCGCGGCGGCCAGGTGCGCGGGCCCCGTGTTGCCGACGACGACGCACCGGGCGCCCGCGAGCACCGCCGCGAGACCCGCGAGGTCCGTGCGCCCCGACAGGTCCCGGGCGCGCCCGGCCGCGACGTGCGCCGCGAGGTCGGTCTCGCCCGGTCCGCCCGTGACGACCACCTCGTGACCCGCGCGCACCAGCGCCGCGACGACGTCGCGCGCACGGCCGGGCGCGGGTGCCCGCGCCGGGACGGACGCGCCGGGGTGCACGACGACGTAGGGCCCCGCGGGCACGAGCGACGACACGTCGGGCAGCGGCCCGCGCACGCGCAGCCGGTCGCCGTCGGGCGGCGTGCCGAACCCCGCGGCGCGGGCCAGGTCGAGCGCGGCCTCGACCTCGTGCAGGCCGTCGGGGCGGGTGTGCCGCACGTCGAGGAGCGAGCCCGGGTAGTCCTCGCTCACGGCGGCGACGCGCCCGACGCCCGCGACCTTGAGCAGCATCGCCGCGGGCAGCGGACTCTGGTGGAACGAGGTGAAGACGACCGCGGCGGCGTAGCGCCGCGCGGCGAGCGTCGCGACGAGGTCGAGCACGCTCCCGCGGTCGACGGGAGGGGGCCGGTAGCCGGACCAGGGGGCGTCGAAGACGAGCACGTCGCGCACGTCCGGGAGCAGCAGCGCCGCCGCCCGCCCGGCGGGGGCCGCCAGGACGTCCACCCGGCCGCCGTCGCGCGCGGCCGCGTGCGCCATCGCCCGGATCGCGGGGCCCGTGAGCAGGACGTCGCCGTCGCTGTCGAGGCGCACGGCGAGCACGTCGGCGCTCATGCCGCACGCTCCTCGTCCGGCGTCGCCGCGGACGCGCCGGGGGAGGACCCGGCGTCGTGCGCCGGGGACGCGCCGGGCAGGCGGTCGTCGAGCGCGTGGACCGCGGCGGCGAGGTCCGACGCGACGCACGGGGCGGCGGCGACCTCCTCGGCGCGCGTCACGGGCGTCGGCACGAGGACCGGGGTCGCGCCCGCGGCGAGCGCGGCGCCCACGTCGGCACCGATGTCGCCCACGACGGCGCACCGCCACGGCTCGACGCCGAGGTCGGCCGCCGCGGCGAGCACGAGGCCGGGACCGGGCTTGCGGCACGCGCAGGCGTCGTCCGGCGCGTGCGGGCACACCTGCCACGTGTCGAACGGGCCGAGCAGCTCCTCGACGCGCGCGTTCACGGCGTCGACCTGCGCGCGCGTGAGCAGCCCGCGCCCGACGCCGGACTGGTTGGACACCACGCCGAGCCGGACCCCGCGGGCGCGCAGGTCGTCGAGCACGGCGCGGGCACCGGCCAGGGGGCGCACCGCCGCCGGGTCGCCGTTGTACGGGACGTCGTGCACGAGCGTGCCGTCGCGGTCGAGCAGGACCGCCGCGAGCGGCGGGGGCCACGGCTCGAGCCCGCGCCGGGCGGCGACCGCGCCCGCGACGCGGTGCCGCACCGCCGCGAACGGGATGGCGGCGCTCGTCCAGGCCATGCGCCGCAGCTCGGGCCCGAACACGTCGTCTCCCGGTCGCGGCCCCGGCGCGAGGCGGCGCCCGAGGAACTGCGCGGTGAGGGCCGCCCACCCGAGCGCGCCGAGCACCGCGACGCGCGGGCGCCGCGCGACGACCCCGCCGACGCCGACCGCGGCGGCAGCGACGGTCGCGACGTGCCACGCGAGGCGACCGCGGCCGGTCTCGGCGCGCTCGCGCCACCTCGCTCCGTGCAGGGCGCGGAACGTCGCGTCGTCGCGCGTCCCGGCCTGCACGCGCAGGCTCACCGCGTCGTCCGCGGGGCGCACGGGGTGGGTCGTCGTGCGCGTGCCGCGCACGAGCTCCCAGCCCGCCTCGCGCACGCGCAGCGCGAGGTCCGCGTCCTCGCGGTAGGCGCGGGGGAAGCGCTCGTCGAACCCGCCGACCTGCTCGAGCGCGGCGCGCCGGTACGCCATGTCGGCGGTGGCCCACGCCGCGCGCTCGAGCCCGGCGGTGCCGCGCTCCCAGTCCGTCGGACGGCGGTGCGCGGGCAGCGGGACGTGCAGGCGGCCCTGCACGCCGCCGGTGCGGGGCGTCGCCGCCGCGAGGTCCTGCGCGAGCAGGCGCGCCCACCCGGCGGGGAGCTCGACGTCGTCGTCGAGGAGCACGACCCACGGCGCGGTCGTCGAGCGCCACCCGGCGTTGCGCGCGGCGGCGGGCCCCCGGCCCCCGGTGCGCACGACGCGCGCGCCGAGCGCGCGGCCGGCGTCCCCGAGGTCGAGCGGGTCGGGCACCGGGTCGGTCGTGCCGGGCAGCGGCAGCCGCCGGTCGTCCGCGACGACGACCTCGGCCGGCCCGGGGGAGCCCGGACCGGGGGCGCCCGGCCCGTCGAGCTGGGCGACCAGCGTCTGCAGGAGCCGGTCGAGCGACGGGCGGCCGATCGAGGGCACGACGACGGCGTACGGCACCGGGGGTGCGGGGCGGCCCGCGGGCGCGCTCACGCCGTCCCCCCGGACGGAGCGGCGAACACGTCGGGGCGGCGCACGAGGTGCGGGCCGAGCACGAGCGCGTCCACGGGGGCGGACCCGAAGAGCTCGAGCGCGTCGCGCGGGTCGTCGACCATCGGGCGGCCCGCGGTGTTGAGGCTCGTGTTGACGACGACCGGCAGCCCGGTCAGCTCCTTGAACGCCCGGATCGTCGCCTGCAGGCGCGGGGTCGAGTCGTCGACGGTCTGGATGCGCGCGGTCCCGTCGACGTGCACGACGGCCGCGATCCGGTCGCGCCACGCGGGCGCCACCTCGTGCACGAACAGCATGTACGGGCTCGGGACGGGGCCGCCGGAGAAGATCTCCGCGGCGTCCTCCAGCAGGACCATCGGCGCGACGGGTCGGAACTGCTCGCGGCCCTTGACGTCGTTGAGGCGCTCCAGGTTCTCCACCGGTCCCGGGTGCGCGAGCAGGGAGCGGTGCCCCAGCGCCCGCGGTCCGAGCTCGGCGCGGCCGTCGAACCACGCCACGACGCCGTTGTCGGCGAGGATGCGTCCGACCTCGGCGGGCAGGTCGTCGGGCGTCGTGAACGGCACCTGCGCGGTGCGCAGCCACCGGGCGAGCGCCTCGTCGCCCCAGGCGCGGCCGAGCGCCGCCGAGCCCATCGGCTCGACGGTGTCGCCCGCCTCCGCGGCGAGCTGGAGCGCAGCGCCCAGCGCCGTGCCGGAGTCGCCCGCCGCGGGCTGGACCCAGACCTCCTCGAACGGCGACTCGCGCCAGACCCGCGAGTTCGCGACGCAGTTCAGCGCCGTGCCGCCCGCCATGGTCAGCACGCGGTCGCCCGTCTGCCCGTGGAGCCACGTGGCGAGGTCGACGAGCACCTCCTCGAGCCGCGCCTGCACCGACGCCGCGAGGTCGGCGTGCTCGGCCCGGCCGCCGTGCGCGGTGCCCCACGTGCCGTCGTCCGTGCGGCGCGGCGCCCAGCGCTCCCAGTCGGGCACCTCGGCGACGAAGCCGCCGTCGCCCGTCGCGTGGAGCACCTCGCGCAGGTCGTCGAGGAAGCGCGGCTCGCCGTACGACGCGAGCGCCATGACCTTGTACTCGTCGCTCGACCGCAGGAAGCCCAGGTGCTCGGTGAGGGACTCGTAGACCAGCCCGAGCGAGTGCGGCAGCTCCTGGCTCGCGAGCACCTCGAGGCGGCCGTGGTCGTAGCGGCCCGCGAGGTGGGACGAGCGCTCCCCGCGGCCGTCGAGCGACAGGACGCTCGCGACCGGGAACGGCGACGCCAGCGCGGCCGACGCCGCGTGCGCGACCTCGTGCGGCACGAACCGCACCGTCGAGGGGGACAGGCCCGGCAGCGCGGTGGCGAGGAACTGCGGCGCGCGCTCGGCGTACTGCACGCGCAGCCAGTCCCACGGGTCCGGCAGGCCCATCTCCTCGGCGGGCTTGGCGAGAGCCGGGTCGAACGAGTACGCGACGGCGTCCAGGTCCTGGGGGCGCAGCCCGCCCTCCTCGAGGCACCAGGCCATCGCCTTCTCCGGGAGCTCCCACGCCGCGAACGGCAGCGGGCGCTTGCCGTGCTTGCGCCGGGAGAAGCGTTCCTCCTCCGCGGCGGCGACCACCCGGCCGTCGACGACGAGGGCGGCGGACGGGTCGTGGAACAGGGCGTTGACTCCGAGGACGCGCATGGGCTGCGAGCCTTCCTCGTTCGGGTCAGGCTCGTGGTGCGCCTCGAGAAAGGGGGCACTCGACCTGGCACGTGCGGGTCGGCTCTGCTGCAACCCGACTTCACCCTGACCCGGAGAAGCGGTTCTCGCACGCCGACGTCGCACCGACGGGTGTTTCTCTTCGTGCGACCCCGGGAGGCCTGCATGACCACGACCACCGCACCCACCACCCAGCCCGACCCGTCCGCGCCGGACGCGGGCGAGCGCCGCCTCGAGCGGGCCGACCCGGCCACGGGCGGGCCCGCCGCCCCGGTCCGCTGCGCGGGCGCCGACGAGGTCGACGCCGCGGCTGTCTCTTATACACCTCTGACGCTGCCGACGATGCCAACT
>NZ_JBYTEQ010000017.1:0-124518 GCF_058792115.1 Cellulosimicrobium sp. EB106-03-01-XG111 | reverse complement strand
TTTGTGTTTGGGGGGGTTCTCCCCCCCCCCCCCCCCCCCCCCCGGGGCGGTGCGGAGCGGGTGCCCGGGTCGTCCCGGGCGGTCCGCTCGGCGCGCTCGGTGCGCTCAGTACTCGCGCGTCGGGAGCGCCTCGATCGCCTGCTCCTGCGTGAAGGACTCGTCCTTGACGACGATGCGCTTCTCGACCTCCTCGCCCGCGACGACCTTCTTGATGATGTCGGCCAGGTCCGGGCCGAGCAGCGGGTTGCACTCGACGATGAAGTTGATCTTGCCGTCGGCGAGCGCCTGCATGCCGTCCTTGACCGCGTCGACGGTGACGATCTTGATGTCCTCGCCCGGGACGAGACCGGCGGCCTCGATGGCCTCGATGGCGCCGAGGCCCATGTCGTCGTTGTGCGCGTAGACGAGGTCGATGTCGTCGTGCGCCTGGAGGAAGCCCTCCATGACCGTCTTGCCCTCGGCACGCGTGAAGTTGCCGGTCTGCGAGTCGATGATCGTCACGTTGGGGTTGTCCGCCGTGGCGTTCTCGAAGCCGGTCTTGCGGTCGATCGCGGGCGCGGCGCCCGTGGTGCCCTGGAGCTCGACCACGTTGATGGGCTCGGTCGCGAGGTTCTCGGAGACCCAGTCACCGGCCATCTCGCCCTCGAGGACGAAGTCGGAGCCGATGAACGACTCGTAGAGGGTGTCGTCCTCGGAGTCGACCGCGCGGTCGGTGAGGATCACGGGGATGCCGGCCTGCTTGGCCTCCTCGAGCACGGCGTCCCAGCCGGACTCGACGACCGGGGAGAACGCGATGACGTCGACGCCCTGCGCGATGTAGGAGCGGATCGCCTGGATCTGGTTCTCCTGCTTCTGCTGCGCGTCGGAGAACTTGAGGTCGAAGCCGTTCTCGGCCGTGAGCGTGTCCTGGATGGACTTGGTGTTCGCCGCGCGCCAGCCGGACTCGGCGCCGACCTGCGAGAAGCCGACGGAGATCGTGTCGCCGCCGCCGCCGTCGCCGCCCGCGTCGTTGCTGCTGCCGTCCGTGCTGCCGCCCCCGCTGCTGCACGCCGCGAGCGCGAGGACCGCCACGCCGGCGAGGACACCCGTCAGACGCGTGCGCGCCTTGGTCGTGCTGAACATGCTCTCCTCCTTGAGATGCGACCCCGGCGCCGTGCCGAGGACCGTCGGGTCGTGCCAGCCCCTCATCGGACTGTTGACTCTTGTTGATACATGTTTGCTTGTGTCAATGTCTAGCGGTGTCAGGGCCCCTCCCGCAAGCCCCCACCCGGCGTTCCACATCACCGTTCGGTAACCGTTTCGGTCACCGCTCGGCACTGCGACGTGCCCGTGGTGCGGAGCGAGGCGAAGGGCGAGACCCTGGGCCCGCGGATGTGATCGCTCACACCCTCCCGAGAGACGATGTTAGCGCTCACACGGCTCCAGGGGAAGCCGCCGCCCCGTCACGGTTCGGTCACGGCCGTCGGCCGGGACGGGACCGCGCGCGGGCGGCTCCCCCGAGCCTCAGAGGCCCTGCGCGAGGCGGTAGTAGACCTGGTTCCACCGCACCTGGTCGCGGAAGCCCCGACGCGTCGTGCCCTCGTCGATGACCAGGAGCTCCGTGCGCGCGATGTCCGCGAAGACCTCGAACGCGTCGATCCCCGCAGCCGTGGAGAGCACCGTGTGGTGCGCGCCGCCCGCCGTCAGCCAGGCCTCCGCGGACGTCGCGAAGTCCGGCCGCGGCTCCCACACCGCGCGCGCCACGGGCAGGTGCGGCAGCGGCGCGCTCGGCGGGACGACGTCCACGACGTTCGCCGTGAGCCGGAAGCGGTCGCGCATGTCCGCGAGGGACACGACGACGCCGACGCCCGGGTCGGCGTCGAACACCATGCGGACCGGGTCCTCCTTGCCGCCGATGCCGAGCGGGTGGATCTCGACCCGGGGCTTCGACGTCGTGAGCGACGGGCAGATCTCGAGCATGTGCGCGCCGAGGATCTTCTCGCTCCCGGGCGTGAGGTCGTAGGTGTAGTCCTCCATGAGCGACGCGCCGCCGGGCAGCCCTGCGCCCATGACCTTCGCGGCGCGCACGAGCACGGCCGTCTTCCAGTCGCCCTCGGCCCCGAACCCGTAGCCCTTGGCCATGAGGCGCTGCACGGCGATGCCGGGGAGCTGGCGCAGGTCGCCGAGGTCCTCGAAGTTCGTCGTGAACGCCTTGGCGCCCACGGACTCGAGGAACGTCTCGAGCGCGATCTCCTGCCGGGCCGCGTACCGCAGCGAGGCGTGCCGGTCGCCGTCCTTGCGCAGCTCGGGGACCACGTCGTAGAGGTCCTCGTACTCCGCGACGAGCGCGTCGACGTCGGCCTCGGAGACCTCCTCGACCGCGCGCACGAGGTCGTTCACGCCCCACGTGTTCACGCTCACACCGAACCGGAGCTCGGCCTCGGTCTTGTCGCCCTCGGTCACCGCGACGTTGCGCATGTTGTCGCCGAAGCGCGCGAGGCGCAGCTCGTGCGTCGCCGCCCACCCGGCGGCGCCGCGCACCCACGAGCCGACGCGCGCCGTCACGGCCGGGTTCGAGACGTGCCCGACGACCGTCGTGCGCGCCACCCCGAGCCGCGTCGCGACGTACGCGTACTCGCGGTCGCCGTGCGCGGCCTGGTTGAGGTTCATGAAGTCGAAGTCGATCGTGTCCCACGGCAGCTCGACGTTCGCCTGCGTGTGCAGGTGCAGGAGCGGCTTGCGGAGCTGGTCGAGACCGCCGATCCACATCTTCGCGGGGCTGAACGTGTGCATCCACGTCACGACGCCGAGCACGCGGTCGTCGGCGTTGGCGTCGAGCATCGCGCGGCGGATCGCGCCGGCGTCCTTGAGGACGGGCTTCCAGACGACGGTCGCCGGGACGTCCGGCGACGCGTCGAGGGCGCGCGCGACCTCCTGCGACTGCTCGGCGACCTGCCGCAGCGTCTCCTCTCCGTACAGGTCCTGGCTGCCGGTGAGGAACCAGATCTCGCGGTCCGCGTAGGGCTTGCTCATGTCGGTCCATCTCTCGTGTCGTGGGCGAGGGCCGCACCGCTGCGGTCCTGTCCCGATGGTCGTGCTGCGTGTCGTGCCGGTGCGCCGCCGGGCCCGGAGGACCGGGTCGGGGCGGCCCGCCGGTCAGCGCGCGGGCTGCTGCCCGTAGACGTGCTGGTAGCGCGCGTAGAGCGCGTCGACGTCGTCCTGCGCGATGCGCGTGGGCTCGCCGAGCTGGCGGCTGACGTGCACGGTGCGGGCGACCTCCTCGCACATGACGGCCGCCTTGACCGCCGCGCGCGCGTCCGTGCCGATGGTGAACGGCCCGTGGTTGCGCATGAGGACCGCCGGGCTGCGGGACTCGCGCAGCGTCTCGACGATGCCCCGCCCGATCGAGTCGTCCCCGATGAGCGCGAACGGCCCCACGGGGATGTCGCCGCCGAACTCGTCGGCCATCATCGTCAGGACGCACGGCACCGGCTCGCCGCGCGCGGCCCAGGCCGTCGCGTAGGTCGAGTGCGTGTGCACCACCCCGCCCACCTCGGGCAGGTGGCGGTACACGTACGCGTGCGCCGCCGTGTCCGACGACGGCGACCGGTCGCCCTCGACGAGGGTCCCGTCGAGGTCGCACACGACCATCGCGCCGGGGGTGATGTCGTCGTACGCGACGCCCGACGGCTTGATGACGAGCAGGTCGCCCGCGCCGTCGGGACGCGTGGTGTCCCGGACGCGCTCGGACACGTTGCCCGCCGTCCACACCACGAGCTCCCAGCGGGGCAGCTCGGCGTGCAGCGCGGCGACGCGCTCCTTGGCGGCGTCGACGGCGCCGCGCAGGTGCGCGGGCACCGCCGGGACGGCGGGGCGCGCGGCCGTCACGTCCGCGGACGGGGTGGGCGTGCTCATGCGAGGTCCTCTCCATCGGTACGGGTGGGCAGCGCTGTCACCGCGGCGCGTTCCACGGCGAGGCCGGCCGCGTACCGCTCGAGGTACGCGGCGAAGCCGGCGACGTCCGCGGGGTCGGGCTCGACCGTCACCGTCTCGGCCGTCGCGAAGACGTGCTCGCGCAGGTACGCGCCGAGGTCGAGGGCGGCGGCACCGTCCGTCGGGCCGGACGCGGCGCCCGACGACGCCCGGTCGCGCGCGTAGCCCGCGAGGACCGCGATGCCCCACGCACCGCCCTCGCCCGCCGTGCGCCCGACGCTCACCGGCGCGCCGATCGCGGCGGCGAGCAGCCGTTGCGCGACGCCCGCGGTGCGGAACATCCCGCCGTGGGCGAGCATCCCGTCGATCCGGACGCCCTCGCCCGCGAGCACGCGCATCCCGAGCGCGAGGGTCCCGAACGCGCCGTACACCTGCGTCCGCGCGAAGTTGGCGAGCGTCAGGCGGCTGCCGGGCGTGCGGACGACGAGGGGACGCCCCTCGTCGAGCCCGGTGATCGGCTCCCCGGCCAGGTAGTTGTACGCGAGCAGCCCGCCGCCGTCGGCCTCGCCGTCGAGCGCGGCGCGGAACAGCGCGCCGAAGACGTCGTCCGGGGTCGCGGTGCCGCCGACGGCCGCGGCGAGCTCGCCGAGCAGGCCGGCCCACGCCTCGAGCTCGCTCGCGCCGTTGTTGCAGTGGACCATCGCGACGAGGTCGCCCGCGGGTGTCGTGACGAGGTCCAGCTCGTGGTGCACGGCGGCGAGCGGGCCCTCGAGCACGACCATCGCGAAGATGCTCGTGCCCGCGCTGACGTTGCCCGTGCGCGGCGCGACGGCGTTCGTCGCGACCATGCCCGTGCCCGCGTCGCCCTCGGGCGGGCACAGCAGGACGCCGGGCTCCAGCGACCCCGTGGGGTCGAGCCAGGCCGCGCCCTCGGCGGTCAGGCGCCCGGCGTCCTCGCCCGCGACGAGGACGTCCGGCAGCAGCTCGGCGAGCTTCGGCCCGGCCCGGTGCGTCGCGGCGCGCTCGTCGACAAGCGCGAGGAGCGCGTGGTCGTAGTCGCGCGTCGCCGGGTCGACCGGGAACATGCCGGACGCGTCGCCGACGCCGAGCACGTGACGGCCCGTGAGGCGCCGGTGCACGTACCCGGCGAGCGTCGTGAGCGACGCGACGCGCGCCGCGTGGGGCTCGGCGTCGAGGATCGCCTGGTACCAGTGCGCGACCGACCAGCGCAGCGGGACGTTGTACCCGAGCAGCCCGGTGAGCTCGGCCGCGGCCGGCCCGGTCGACGTGTTGCGCCAGGTGCGGAACGGGACGAGCAGCTCGCCGTCGGCGTCGAACGCGAGGTAGCCGTGCATCATCGCGGAGACGCCGAGCGCCCCGTACGTCGTGGGACGCACGCCGTACCGCTCCTCGACGTCGGCCACGAGGCGCGCGTAGCACTCGCGCAGCCCGGTCTCGACGGCGTCGAGCGGGTACGTCCACGTGCCGTCCTCGAACCGGTTCTCCCACGCGTGGCTCCCGCTCGCGAGCGGCGTGCCGTCGCCGTCCACGAGGCACGCCTTGATCCGCGTCGACCCGAGCTCGATCCCGAGCGCGGTGTCCCCCGCCACGACGGCCGCCCGTCGGCGCCCGACCTCGTCCTGCTGCACCATTGCTGCTTCTCCTCGTCGCGGCGTCGCGCCTCGGTCGTTGAGTGTCCCTCGAATGTTAGCGCTCACAACCGGCGAGGCCAACTCCCCTCCGCGCGCCCGCCGGTGGGGCACGCGGTCAGTCGCGCGGCCTGCCCGTGCTCTCGCGCACCATGAGCTCGGGCGGGATCGAGACGGGGCGGACCGTGGCGCCCGCCAGCGCGTCGATCATCATCCCCATGCACCGGCGCCCCAAGGATCCGAACGGCTGGCGCACCGTCGTCAGCGGCGGGATGAAGTGGCCCGCCCCCGCGACGTCGTCGAACCCGACCACCGAGACGTCCGCCGGCACCCGCACGCCCTGCTCCCAGAACGCCCGCAGCAGGCCGAGCGCGAGCTGGTCGTTGCCCGCGAACACCGCCGTCGGGCCGTCGCCCGCGCGGACCGCGGCCGCGAGCTCGCGCCCGACGGCGTACCCGCGGTCCGACGACCAGTCGCCCCGCACGGGCTCCGGCACCGGGGCGCCGTGCTCCTCGAGCGCGGCGCGCCAGCCCGTCTCGCGCTCGCGCGCGTCGAACCAGTCGAGCGGGCCCGACAGGTGGAGCGCCGTGCGGTGGCCGAGCCCGAGCAGGTGCTCCGTCGCGACCCGGGCACCGAGCCGCTGGTCCACGGCGATGGAGAGGATCGCCCCGGGCGCGCCGAGCGCCCCGGTCCCGGGGCGCACGACGTCGGTCGCCTCGCCGTCCGCGGGCAGGTCGCGCGCGGCGATCATGATCACGGGGACGGGCGCACGGAACGAGTCCACCGCCGCCGCGACGTCCGTCTGCGGCGCGATGACGACGATGCCCTCGACGCCCTGGTCCATGAAGTGCTCGAGCACGCGGTGCATCGTGTCGGCGTCGTAGCGCCGGATCGTCGCGACGCTCACGAAGTAGCCCTGCTCGCGCGCGGCCTCCTCGACCGCGATGAGGGTCGACGTCGGCCCGTACAGCGCGGAGCCGGTGGTGACCACGCCGATCGTGCCTGAGCGCATCGTCACGAGCGCGCGCGCCGCGCTGTTGCGGCGGTAGCCGAGCGTCGCGATCGCGTCGAGGACGCGGTCGCGGGTCTCGGGCCGCACGCTCGGGTGGTCGTTGAGCACGCGGGACACGGTCTGGTGCGAGACGCCCGCGAGCCGCGCGACGTCCGACATCGCGGGCGGGCGCGTGCGGGGCGACGGGCCGTCGCTCACGACCCGGCCCCCTCGGTCCCCGCGCGCGGCGCCGGGGCGTCCGCGAGCACCGCCGCGAGCTCGGCCGAGCGGTCGCGCGCTGCCTCGAGCGCGTCGAGGAACGCCGCGCGCACCCCGCCCGCGTCGAGACGGCGCAGGGCGGCGACCGTCGTGCCGCCCGGCGACGAGACGCGCTCGCGCGCGATCGCCGGGTGCTCGCCCGTCTCGCGCAGCATCGTGGCCGCGCCGTGCACGGTCGCGGTCGCGAGCTCGAGCGCCGTCGCGCGCGTGAGGCCGAGCAGCACCCCCGCCTCGGCGAGCGCGTCGATGACGTAGAAGACGTAGGCGGGCCCGGAGCCGGAGAGCGCGCCGACGGCGTCCTGGTCCTTCTCCGCGACGCGCACGACGAGGCCCGTCGCGGCGAGCAGCCGCTCGACGAGCGCGACGTCGTCGTCGTCCGCGGCGCTGCCGCCGCTCACGGCGCTCACCCCGGCGCCCACGACGGACGGCGTGTTCGGCATGACCCGCACGACGGCGGTGCCCGCGGGCAGCCGCTCCTCGTAGAAGGCGGTCGGGAGGCCGACGACGACGCTCACGACGACCGCCCCCTCGCCCACCGCGTCCCGGACCTCGGCGAGCAGCGCGGCCACGTCCTTCGGCTTCACGGCGACGACGACGACCCCGGCGCCGCGCACGGCCTCGACGTTGTCGCGCGTCGTCCGGACGCCGTGTCGCGCGGCGAGCTCGTCGGCGCGCTCGGGCCGGCGGACCGTCGCGACGACGTCCTCGGGACGCCACCCCGACGCGAGCGCACCCGCGAGGACGGTCTCGCCCATGACGCCCGTGCCGAGGACGGCGAGCCGGGGCGCGGAGGGGGCGGGCAGGTCGGTCATGGGCGATCAGCTCCCGGGAGTCGGTGAAGGGCATTCTTGCGCACCCGGAGGGTGCGGGCCGCCGCGGGGGCGCCGGGGCTCAGAGCGGGAAGGCGGCGTAGACGTCGGCCACGACGTCGGCGGGCCCCGTCGCCTGGAGGACGGCCGTGTCGTTGCGCCACGTGACGGTGGCCCGGCCGTCGCCCGCGTCGGTCACGGCGTACCGGCCTGCGACCTCCCCGGCGACCTCGACGTCGCCCTCGTCCGTGGGGGTGCCCGCCGCGGCGACGAGGTCGTCCGCCGCGGCCTCCGCCTCCGCGGACGTCGGCCACTGGCCGGCGACGACGGTGACCCGCGTCGCGTCGTCGCCCTCGCCGTCCGCGTACTCGAGCTGGTACGCCTCGAGGGCGCGCGCCGCGGTCCACGCGTCCGTCGCCGAGTCGCTGCGGAGCACGAGGTCGAGCACGGAGTCCGGGAGCGCCTGCGCGAACGCGGTCGTGCCGGTGCGCGCGACGGGCTCGAGCGTCGGCGTCGGCGGGTCGGCGGTGACGGTGACCGTCGGCTCGGGGTCCGCCGCGGCGTCCGGGCGGGCGAACCCCGGCCACACCCAGGCGAGGAGCGCCAGCACGAGGCCCACGACGACCAGGAGGCCGACCAGCACGACGAGCCGTCGGCGCCGGTACACCGCCGCCGACGGGGGGCGGGAGTGCCGCCGGTCCCGCGCGCCCGTCGCGTCGGCGGGACGACGCGGACCCGTCGGACCCGGGCCGCCGGACGACGTCCCGGGGCGCGCCGGGGTGCCCGACCGTCCTGCCGAGCCTCCGCCGGTCGACTGGCTCATCGCGCGCACCTCCCGTGCTGTGGCTCCCCGTGAGCCGTCGATCCTCCGGGGCGTGGGCCCCGCGGCCCAGCGTAGGACGCGCGCGCGCCCCGCCCCCCGCGGTGACGCGGGGTGTCGTGCGGCGGGAACCGGTTCACCCGGTCGTCGTGGCTCCGGGGGACCGCGCCGAGGGCCGCGTGCGGAAGACGTCAGTCAGCGCGCTTCTCGCCGTGCACCGCGTGCTCGCGGTGCTCCGCCCGGGCGCGCGCCCGCGACGTGGCGATCGACACCAGGACGCCGACGACGACGAGGTCCAGCACGATCTGGACCATCGCCACCATCTTCGCGGCCTCGCCCGTGGGGTGGACGTCGCCGTACCCGACCGTCCCGAGCGTCACGACGGCGAAGTAGAGCGCGTCGGTCCGGTTCTCGATCCCCACGAACTGGTCCGCGAGGAGGTAGTAGACGAGGGCGAAGAAGGTCACGACCGGCAGCAGCAGCCCCATGACGGACTGGACCCGCACGCTCGGCGTCTCCCACGCGCGGAGCTGGCGGCGCACCTGGACCACGAGGAGCCCGCACAGCAGCGCCAGCCCGACGCCGAAGGAGACGAGCTGGACCACCTCGGGCGCGTCGTCGTCGGGCAGGGGCACGCCGTAGTAGACCGTCAGGCACGCGGCCGTCGAGGTCACCGTGAGGATCGGCGTCCACCACGGGCTGTCGTGCGGGAGGCCGCGCTTGCGCATGGGCCCAGCATCCCGCGCCGGCGCCCGCTCGTCGCGGCGTGCCGGCGGCGTGCCGGTGTCAGGGGTGCTGGCTAGGTTGGGGCGCGTGACGTCGTCGACCACCGCGGCCCGCTCCGCGGCCGCCAAGCGAGCCCGCCCCGCCTACCGCTGCAGCGAGTGCGGGTGGACCACCGCGAAGTGGGTGGGCCGGTGCGGCGAGTGCCAGGAGTGGGGCACGGTGACGGAGGACGCCCCGGCCGCCTCGGGCCCCCGCACCACGGCCGTGTCGCCCACGCGCTCCCCCGCGCGCCCCATCGGCGAGATCAGCGTCGAGGCCGCGCGCGCCACGCCCACCGGCGTGTCCGAGTTCGACCGCGTGCTCGGCGGCGGCATCGTCCCGGGTGCCGTCGTGCTCCTCGCCGGGGAGCCGGGCGTCGGGAAGTCGACGCTCCTGCTCGCCGTGGCCAGCAACGTCGCCGCGGGCGGCTCCGACCTGCCGACGGTCCGGCCCGCCGGAGAGCGCGCGCCCGCGGAGGCGGCGCGCCCCGCCCCGGTCCCGCGACGCGTCCTCTACGTCACGGGCGAGGAGTCGGCCGGGCAGGTGCGGCTGCGCGCCGAGCGCGTCGGCGCCCTCGCGCCCGGGCTGCTGCTCGCGGCCGAGACGGACCTCGCGACCGTCCTCGGGCACATCGAGGCCACGGAGCCCGACCTGCTGGTCGTCGACTCGGTGCAGACCATCGCGTCCGCGCAGGTCGAGGGCGCGCCCGGTGGCGTGAGCCAGGTGCGCGAGGTCGCGGCGTCGCTCATCGCCGCGGCGAAGGCCCGCGACCTGCCCGTGATCCTCGTCGGGCACGTCACGAAGGACGGCTCGGTCGCCGGCCCGCGCACGCTCGAGCACCTCGTCGACGTCGTGTGCCAGTTCGAGGGCGACCGCCACTCGCGCCTGCGCCTCGTCCGCGCGGTGAAGAACCGCTACGGGCCCACCGACGAGGTCGGCTGCTTCGACCTCACCGAGAACGGGATCGTGGGGCTCGCCGACCCGAGCGGCCTCTTCCTCTCCCACACCGGTGCGGGCGTGCCCGGCACGTGCGTCACCGTGACGCTCGAGGGCCGCCGCCCGCTCGCGCTCGAGATCCAGTCGCTCGTCGTGCCGAGCTCGCTGACGAACCCGCGCCGCACCACGAGCGGCGTCGACTCGAGCCGCCTCGCGATGATCCTCGCCGTCATGCACCGCCACGCGGGCGTGCGGCTCGTCGACCAGGACGTCTACGCGTCGACCGTGGGCGGCGCGAAGGTGACCGAGCCGGCCGCGGACCTCTCGATCGCGCTCGCCGTCCTGTCCGCGCGGGAGGACGAGGCCCTCCCGCAGGGCACCGTCGCGTTCGGCGAGGTCGGCCTCGCCGGAGACATCCGCCCGGTCGCCGGCCTCGACCGCAGGCTGGCCGAGGCCGCGCGCCTCGGCTTCACGCGCGCCGTCGTGCCGCGGGGGTCGTTCCCGCGCCCCGTCGAGGGCATGACCATCCACCCGGCACGGCACCTCGGCGAGGCGGTCGAGCTCGCGCGGAGCTGAGCGCCCGGGCCGCGACCGGGCAGCCCCCGACCGCCACCCGGGTCGCGGTCGTCAGCCCTCGGCGCCGGCCGAGCGACGACGCCGCACCAGCAGGACCGTCCCCGTGCCGACGGCCACCGCCAGGCCGGCCAGCACCGTGAGCAGCGCGACGCTCGCGCCGGTCGTCGCGAGCGGGCCGCCGCCACCGGGGCCGGGCGCGGCCGTGGCTCCCGGCTCGGAGGGCTCGGGCGCCGGCGTCGTGGGCGCGGGGTCGTCGTCGTTGGTCACGGTGCACGTCACGGCGTCGTCGGGCCCGATATCGACGACGTCGTCCTCGACGGCGAGCGCCGCGCCCTCCCCGTCGACGCACTCCCACCCGAGCGCGGTGTAGCCGACGGGCCCGTCCTCGGCCAGCGCGTACGCCCCCTCCTCGACGGGCACCGCCGTGACGTCGTCGCTCCCCGACGCCCCGGTGACGACGAGGTCGCCGGTCTCGGGCGACCCGGACGCGGTGAGCGTCCAGTCCGCGGGCGCGGAGGTGCCGCCGTCGTCGTTGACGACCTCCTTGACCAGCGTGAGCATCGGCGGGCACACGACCTCGTTCGTCACGCCGACCTCCCGCGTCGGCGACCCCGCCGTCGTCGTGAAGGGCAGCGCCTCGTCGACGACCTCCCCGTCGACGGACGTCACGCGCGCACCGGTGAGGACGCAGCCCGCGGGGAGGGTCGTCGTCTCGTCCACGACGACCTCTTGCGCGCCCGCGTACCCTCCCCGCTCGGTGCCCCACGGCTGGGCGCTCGGCCCGGCTCCGTCGGGCCCGGTGAGCGTGAGCGCGGCCTCCAGGCCGTCCGGCTGCTCGCCCTCGGCGTAGACCTCGCCGCGCACGACCCACGTCTTGTCGACGACGACCGCGGACTGCGGCCGGTTGCGGATCGTGCAGCTCACGAACCCCGACGGCGGGAGGTCGACCGTGAAGCCGGTGGCCCCGGAGCTCTCGACCGCGACCGGCGCGTCCTGCGCGAGCTTGTCGACGCACACGGCGTTCGCGCCGGCGGCGGTGACGAGGTCGTAGCCGTCCTGCTGCGTCTCCGCGACGGTGAGCGACGCGGGCTGCGGCTCCGCCCCGTAGTCGACGTCGAACACGACGCTGCCGGTCCCGTCGTCGGGCGTCGTCTGCGTCGGCGGCGTGACCGTGACCCCGGCCGTCGCCGTGCCGGCCGAGATCCCCCACCCCGGTCCTGCGGGCACCGCGCCCGTGACGTCCTCGCCGAGGTTCTCCGCGGGGACGAGCTCCTTCGTCACGGTCAGCCGCGACGCGCAGCCCGAGAGGAGCACGTCCCGGAGCGCGGACCCCGCGGACTCGAAGTCGGCGAGGTCGAAGTAGTCGGCCGACTGCGGGTCGCCGCCCTCGTAGAACGTCTCACCGGAGAGCGCCCGCAGGTTCAGGCGCGTCACGTCGTCGATGCCGCTCCCGACCCCGAGCGCGAGGAGCCGGGACCCCCGTGCCTTGACGGCGTCGGCGGAGTAGATCCCGTTCTCGACGTCCCGGAAGTGCGTGGTACCACCGCTGCCGAGCAGCGGGTCGGCGCTGAACCGCGTCGGGTTGCCGTCGGTGAGCAGGACGACGACCTGGTAGTCCGGCGCGGCCTGCGCGACGGACCACAGGGCCTGGTCCCAGTTGGTCCCGGACCCCGTCGCCCACCCCGCGTACTGGGCCTTGAACGCGTCCGCGCCCGGCTGCGTCGACACGGGGACGAGCGCCGGGAAGTTCGCGCCGTTCGTCGCGGGCGACGTCCCGTCGAACGAGAAGACCGCCATGCGCGACGGGGTCCCGACGAGCGCGTCGGCGATCGAGTCGGTCGCGGCCTTGAGGTTCGTCACCTGGCTCCCGAGGGACGCCGAGAGGTCGAGGACGAGCGCGACGTCGACCCCGCACTGCGCGGCGAGGGCGGGGTTCGTGCGGGACTGCTGCCACACGCCCTCCGAGTCGGTCTCGGGTCGGCCGCTGCCCGCGCTCCCGAACATGAACGTCGGCGTCGCGGCGAGCGAGCTGACCGTCTGTCCCGCCGCGAGCGGCGGCGTGAGGAACTCGTACGGCCGCGCGACGGATCCCGACCCGCTCCCCGCCCCCGTCCGCAGGGTCGGGTTGGTGTACCAGCCGTCGGGTGCCGACACCTGCCGGACGACGAACCGGGCCCCCGCGTTGGCGCCGCCCTCCCCCGTGTCGGGCACGACGAAGGAGCAGTCACCGTCGGCGTCCGCCGTGCACAGGCCCCAGCCCGGGTCCACGGGCTCGGTCGCGGACGCGTCCGCGTACAGCCCGAGGACGACGCCCGGCAGCGGCGCGACCTCCCGGGTCGCGACCCGGTCGCCACCGACCCGCACCGTCACGACCGCCTCGCCCTCGCCGGGGACGGGGACGTCCGCGGTCGCGGGCGTCCCCGTCGCGAGCGCCGTCAGGGCGACGAGGACGAACGCGGCGGCTGCCGCGGCGGACCTGCGGACGCGCTCGGACGACCGACGACGTGGCATGGGCTTCTCCCGGGGACCGCTCGTGGACTGCTCGACCTCCACACTGTGACGGAGGCCACGACGTTCGGCCACCTCAGGCGGCCGCGGTCCGCGGGCGTCGCCGCCCGGGGCCTCGTCGCACGCACCGAGACCGGATCGTGACCGCTTTGTGGCGTGTCCCGGGGGTTTCCCGAGGGTGGCGATGGGCTCGCAGCGTAGGATTCGACCGTGGCCAACTCCCCCGCGCACCCCGACGAGCTGCTCCGGGAGACCCTCGCCGCCGTGGCACCGGGCACCGAGCTCCGTGACGGTCTCGAGCGCATCCTGCGCGGCCGGACCGGCGCGCTCATCGTGCTGGGCCTGGACAAGGTCGTCGAGGAGATGTGCTCGGGCGGCTTCCAGCTCGACGTCGGGTTCTCCGCGACGCGGCTGCGCGAGCTGTCGAAGATGGACGGCGCCGTCGTGCTCGACCGCGACGCCAACCGCATCCTGCGCGCCGCCGTCCAGCTCCTGCCGGACCCGACGATCGAGACGACCGAGTCCGGGACGCGGCACCGCACGGCCGAGCGCGTGGCGAAGCAGAGCGGCTTCCCCGTCATCTCGGTGAGCCAGTCGATGCGGATCGTCGCGCTGTACGTCGGCGGGCAGCGCCACGTCCTGGAGGACTCCGACACCATCCTGTCGCGCGCCAACCAGGCGCTCGCGACGCTCGAGCGCTACCGCGCGCGCCTCGACGAGGTGTCCGGCACGCTGTCCGCGCTCGAGATCGAGGACCTGGTCACGGTGCGCGACGTCTGCGCGGTGGTGCAGCGCCTCGAGATGGTCGCCCGCATCTCCGAGGAGATCGCCGGGTACGTCATCGAGCTCGGCACCGACGGCCGCCTCCTCGCCCTCCAGCTCGACGAGCTCATCGGGGGCATCGGCTCGGACCGCGAGTTCGTCATCCGCGACTACGTCGACCTGGGCCGCAAGGACCGCTCGCTCGCGGACGTGCAGAAGGCCCTCGGCGGCCTCGACTCCACGCAGCTGCTCGACCTCGGCCAGATCGGCCGCGTGCTCGACCTGCCGGGCGGCGGCGACGCGCTCGACGCCGCGGTCGCCCCGCACGGGTACCGCCTCCTGTCGAAGGTGCCGCGCCTGCCCGCGACGATCATCGACCGGCTCGTGGCGCACTTCGGCGGCCTGCAGAAGCTCCTCGCGGCGAGCATCGACGACCTCATGACGGTCGACGGCGTCGGCGAGCAGCGGGCCCGCGCCGTGCGCGAGGGCCTGTCCCGGCTCGCGGAGTCGAGCATCCTCGAGCGCTACGTCTGACGCTCCGACCGTCCGCACGACGCACACGGAGGGGACCGTGGACCACGTCGACGAGTGGTCGGCACTGGCCGACGCCTGGGCGCGCTGGTGGGCGCCCGCCGCCGAGCCCGCGCAGCGGGCGATCCTCGACGCCGCGGGCGTCGGGCCGGGCTCCCGCGTGCTCGACGTCGGGTGCGGCACGGGCGAGCTCGTCGCCCTGGCCGTCGCCCGCGGGGCCGACGCGGCCGGGTGCGACGCTGCCGCGGGGATGGTCGACGCCGCCCGGCGCCGCAGCCCGGACGCGGACCTGCGGGTCGCGCAGGCGGAGCGCCTCCCCTGGCCCGACGACTCCTTCGACCTCGTGACGCTCGTCAACGCGCTCGCCTTCACCGACGTCGCGAGGACGCTCAGCGAGTGCCGCCGCGTCGGCGAGCTGGTCGCCGTCGCGACGTGGGCCGAGGACGCGCTGAACGACCTCACCGTCCTCGAGCGTGCGGTCGCGGGCGAGGACCACGAGGCGAGCGACGAGAGCCGCGAGGAGGGGCACCTCGGCGCGCTCCTCGCCGAGCACGGCTTCACCCCGGTCGCGGAAGGGGTCGCGGACGCGCCGATGGTGCTCGCCGACGCGGACGAGGTCGTCGCCGCGATCATGTTCGGCGAGTCGGACGAGCTGCGCGCCGAGCTCCGCCCCGACGTGCTCCGCGCCGCGCGGCCCTTCCGTCGTCCCGACGGCTCCTACCTGCTGCGCAACGCGTTCCGCTGGGCCCTGGCCCGCCGCTGACGTCCGCCGCGCTCGCCACGACCCTGGGCGCAGCGCTCACCCCGGTCGGTAGTAGACCGCGAGCGGGTGGCCCGGACCGTCGACGACCGTCACCGGCGTCGCGAACACCTCCGTGAGGATCTCGCTCGTCATGATCTCCTCGGGGCTGCCGACGTGGCGGATCGTCCCGTCGGTCATCGCGACGATCCGGTCCGCGTAGGCCGCCGCGAAGTTGACGTCGTGGACCACGAGGACGACGGTCTTGCCGAGCTCGTCCGCGGCCCGGCGCAGACGCGCCATCATCGACACGGCGTGCTGCATGTCGAGGTTGTTGAGCGGCTCGTCGAGGAGCACGTACTCCGTCTCCTGGGCCAGCACCATCGCGACGTAGGCGCGCTGACGCTGGCCGCCCGAGAGCTCGTCGAGGAACCGGTCCTGGAGGCCGACGAGGTCGAGGAAGCCGAGCGCCGTGTCCACCGCGACCTCGTCGTCCCGGGTGATGCGGCCCTGCGTGTGCGGGAACCGGCCGAGGCGCACCAGCTGGCGGACGGTGAGCCGTGCGACGAAGTGGTTCTCCTGGCGCAGGATCGCGAGCCGCCGGGCGAGCGCCCGCGGGTGGGCCGTCACCACGTCGAGACCGCCGACGGTGACCCGCCCGGCGTCGGCCGACAGCAGCCGGCCGACGATCGTGAGCATCGTGGACTTCCCGGCACCGTTCGGGCCGACCAGCGCCGTGACCCCGCCGGTCGGGATCTCGAGGTCGACCGGCCCGAGGGCGTGGACGTCGCCGTAGGTCTTGGTGACGTCGTCGAGGGTGATCACCGCAGGCCCTTCCTGAGGAGGTAGACGAGGAACACGAGCCCGCCACCGAGCTCGATGATGACGGACACGAGCCCCGCCGCGTAGAAGACGTGCCGCAGCACGAAGTAGGCGAGCAGGAGGGTCGCGCACGCGACGGCGACGACCATGGGCAGCGTGCGGGAGTGCCGGCTCGTGCCGACGACCTGGTAGGTGAGCATCGCGACGACGAACCCGAAGAACGTCATCGGTCCGACGAGGGAGGTCGACACCGAGACGAGCACCGCGACGAGGAACAGCGCCAGCATGACCTCACGCTGGTGGCGCACGCCGAGGCTCGTGGCGGTCTCCCGGCCGAGCGAGACGACGTCGAGCACGTGACGGCGGCGCCAGAGCACCGCGCCGACCACGACGCAGACGAGCGCGCCCCAGGGGAGGTAGGACGCGTCCGAGGCGCTGATGTTGCCGAACAGCCGCGCCGAGAGGATGTCGAACTCGCTGGGGGTGAGGAGACGCTGCATGAACGTGGAGAGCGCCCCGAACCCCATGCCGAGGACGACCCCGACGAGGAGCAGCAGGTGGAGGTTCGCCCGGGTCCCGGTGAAGAGCCAGCCGTAGAGGAGCGACGCGAAACCGACCATGAGGAGGCTCTGGAGCGCGATCTTGGGCAGGCCGTCCGTCGCGGCGAGGCTTCCCGCGCCGAAGAAGAACACCAGACCGGTCTGGACGACCCGGTACAGCGCGTCGAACCCGAGGATCGACGGGGTGAGGATCCGGTTGTTCGTCACCGCGTGGAAGACGACGGTCGCCACGCCCTGGCAGAACGCGACCACGAGGATCGTCCCCACCGACGCGAGGCGGCTGCCGACGATGACCCAGAACCCCGACGAGCCGGGCGCGGCCGGGTTGCCGTAGGCGAGGATCCCCGCCGCGGCGGCGAGCGCGACGGCGACGACGACGCCGAGCCGGAACCCGTACGAACGGACGACCGTGCGCCACGGCCGCTCCACCCGTGCGGGGGCGGTCCCGGGCCGGACACGTCGCGACGCGGTCGTCAGCTCAACCACGGCGCTGCACCCGCAGGACCAGGGCCACGAACGCCGCCGCACCGACGACCCCGAGGATCATCGCGACGGGGATCTCGAAGGGCATCCGGACCACGCGACCGACGATGTCGCAGGCCGTGACGAGCCCGACGCCTCCCAGGCACACCCAGGGCAGGTTCGAGCGCAGGTCGTCCCCGCGCAGCATCGAGACGACGTTGGGCACGATCAGCCCGAGGAACGGGAGGAACCCGACGACGACGGTCGTGACGCCGGAGGCGACCGAGACGAGCGCCGTCCCCAGGAGGACGACCCGCTCGTAGCCCAGACCGAGGTTCGTCGCGACGTCGCGGCCGAGGCCGGCGACCGTGAGCCGGTCGGACAGGACGAAGATCGCCGCGCACACCGCAGCGACGATCCACAGCACCTCGTACTGCCCCCGGACGACGCTCGTGAAGCTGCCCATGAACCACGTCCCGAGCAGCTGGAGGTAGTTCGTCGAGATCGCCAGGAGCGTCGTCACCGCGCTGACCACCGCGCCGAGCATGATGCCGACGACGGGCACGACGAGCGTGCTCCGCACCTGCACGCGACGCAGGATCGCCATGAAGACCATGGTCCCGGCGAACGCGGCGACGCTCGCGAGCACCATGCGGGTCGCGAGGCCGGCGGTCGGCAGGAGGATGACGGAGAGGAGCAGGCCGAGCGCGGCCCACTCGCTCGTCCCGCTCGTGGTCGGCTCGACGAACCGGTTCTGCGTGAGCTGCTGGAGCACCAGGCCGCTCACGGCCATCGCGCTGCCGGCCAGCACGAGGGCGAGCGTCCGCGGGAGCCTCGTGACGAGGAACATCTCGCCGCCGCCCTCGGCGCCCAGGTCGTACACCCCGACGAAGAGGGACGTCACGACGAGGGCCAGCGTCACGAGGACGGCGACGAGCAGGCCGGGCGACGCCCGCCGCCCCGGCCGCGGTGAGCCGGGGGCGACGGGCGGCCTGGCCCGCGTCGCGGAGGCGTTGCGGTTCACGAGACGGCCGGGCCGGTCACGCGGCGCCGGAGAACGCCTGGGCGATCTGCTCGTACAGCGCGGTGTACGCCTGGATGTCCTCGGTGAGGTAGAAGTCCGGGTCGAGGTAGACCACCTGGTCCTTCGCGACCGCCGTCACCCCCGCGAGGGCCTCCGAGCCTCCGACGAGCTCGGCAGCCGGGCGGTACTCCCCCTCGCCGACGCCCGCGCCGTCGCGGTCCAGCACGACGATCCAGTCCGGGTTCGCGGCAGCGATCGCCTCGACGCTGATGTCGTCACCGTGCGAGGTGTCCTCGGCGGCCTGCTCGATCGCCGGCTCGAGCCCGAGGGTCGGGAAGAGGGTGCCGATGCTGCGGCCGGTCACCGGCGCGCTGTAGGAGATCTCGCCGCCCGACGTGATGAGGCCGACGACCGTGCTCTCGCCGTCGTAGGCCTCCTTCGCGTCGGCCACGGCTGCCTCGTAGTCGGCGACGATCGCGTCGGCCTCGTCCTCGCGGTCGAAGATCTGGCCGAGGATCTCGATCTGCCGGACCAGCTCCGACGACTGGTCCTCGCCGTCGCGCGGGGCGAGCTCGACGACCACCGCGTCGGGGTTCTGGGCCTTGATGTCGTCGTAGCTGTCCGAGAACCGGTACCCGCCGATGATCAGGTCGGGCTCGGCCGCGACGATGGACTCGAGGTTCGGCTCGCGGTGCATCCCCACGTCGAGCACGGCGTCGTCCTCGGTGTACTCGGGCCACAGCCCGTCGCCCATGATGCCCTTGGGCGCGGCGACGAGCGGGACCTCCCACGCGGAGAGCGTCTCGAAGACGTGGTTGTCGAGCGCGACGACCCGCTCCGGGTTCACCGGCACCTCGACGGTCCCGTGGTTGTCCTCGATCGTGACGGTCGACGGAGCCGCGGACGTGGCGGTCTCCCCGGCACCTCCCGCACCGCTCTCGTCGCCGGAGCCGCACGCAGCCAGGGCGAGAGCGAGCGGGCCGGCCGCGAGGACGGCGACGAGGCGTCGGGTCGTGGGGCGCGAGGGCATGACGAGGTCTCCCGGAAGGTCGAAGGATGCGGTCGACGTGACCGTTAGGAGAGCCTAACCTTATTTATCTGACAGGGTGCTGTGCCCTGCGCCACACGGCACGTCGCGGTCGTCGCCGAGCCGACACGACGGCGGCGGGTCTCCCCGCGTCCCCGGGCACGGCCGGCCCGGCGAGGCGCGGCAGCGGAAGCGGAAACCGACGGCAGGCCGGGGCGCTCGGGCCGGGTGGACGGCCGTCGAGCCCGGGCTCCGCCGCTACGCGCCGTCGGTCGTCGGCGCTGCCGGGGCCTGCGGCTCGGCGCCCTCCGCGGGCGCGGTCCCCTCGGCAGGAGCCGTCCCCTCCGGCGGCGGTGTCCCGTCCGCGGGGGCCGTCCCCTCGGCAGGAGCCGTCCCCTCCGGCGGGGTGGTCCCGTCGGCGGGGGCGGTGGGCTCGGCCGGGTCCGGCGTCGGCTCGGGCGGCGCGAGCAGCGTGAAGGTCACGGGCTCGCTCGTCGCGCCCTCGACGCCCGCGATGCTCAGCACCGCCGTGTAGGTCCCGGGGCCCACCTCCGGCTGGTCGGGCGCGCAGCCCTCGACCGAGCGGCGGCGGTCCCACCGCACGAGCCGCGACGGGTCCTCGTCTCCCGTGCTCATGAGGAGCAGGCGCTCGGTGGACCCGCAGTGGGCCGACGACCACACGAGCTCGTCGCCCGAGTAGACGAGCACCTGACGTCCCGCGTCGGAGCCGTCCACGAGGCACGGCCGCCCGCCGGACTGCCGGACGGTCACGTCGAGCTGCACGGCGCGCCCGGGCTCGTACTCGGCGGCGTTCGTCGTCACGGCGAGCTCGAGCGAGGTCGCCGTGCAGTCCCGGGGCGGCCCGGCGGCCTCGGGCGTGGGCGGCGGGGACTTGCCCTCCTGGGCGCTCGCGTCCCCGCTCAGCAGCGGCCCGACGGCGCGGACGGCCACCTGGCCGAGCAGCACCAGACCGACGACGAGCGCCACGAGCAGGAGGAGCGCGAGGAGCCGACGGCGCAGCAGGGCGGCGCGCGTGGGCGCGCCCCGCCCGGCGCTCGGGCGGGTGCTCGGCTTCGGGGTGCGGTCGGTCCGCGGCGTGCTCACGGGGTCCTCCGTCGTGCTCGTGCTGGTCGGGCCCACGCTAGCCGCGGGGCCGCCCCGCGGGGCCGGTGCCGCGCCGACGACGGTCGAGGTCGGGGCACAATGTGTCCCGACCCGACGGCCCCGACCCTCGCGAGGACCCACCCATGACCGGCCCTGCCCCGCGCCCGGCGCGCACCGGCGGCCCCGCCCGCCCGCTGCCGCGGACGGCCCCCGGGGACCCGCACGCGGGGCTGCGCGACGCCGTCGGGCGCTGGTTCGGCGCGACCGCCCGCGACCTGCCGTGGCGGGCCGCGGACCGCACCGCGTGGGGCGTGCTGGTGAGCGAGGTCATGCTGCAGCAGACGCCGGTCGTGCGCGTCGAGCCGGCCTGGCGGGCGTGGATGGAGCGCTGGCCCGAGCCGGCCGACCTCGCCGCCGCACCGACGGCGGACGTGCTGCGCGCGTGGGGCCGGCTGGGCTACCCGCGGCGCGCCCTGCGCCTGCAGGAGTGCGCGCGCGCGATCGTCGAGCGGCACGACGGCGAGGTGCCCCGCGGCGAGGAGGCGCTGCGCGCCCTGCCGGGGGTCGGCGAGTACACCGCCGCGGCGGTCACCGCGTTCGCGCACGGGCGCCGCGCGGTCGTCGTCGACACGAACGTGCGCCGCGTCCTGGCCCGGGCGGTCGGGGGTGTCGCGCTGCCCGCGCCGTCGTACACGGCCGGGGAGCGCGCGACCGCCGCCGCGGTCGCCCCGCCCGACGACGACGACGCGGTGCTGTGGGCGGCCGCGTCGATGGAGCTCGGCGCGCTCGTCTGCACGGCGCGCGCGCCCCGGTGCGGCGTCTGCCCCGTCCGCGACGTGTGCGCGTGGCGCCTGGCCGGGCACCCCGACGACGAGCACGCGGCCCGACGCCGCACGCAGGCCTGGGCCGGTACCGACCGGCAGGCGCGGGGCCGGGTCATGGCGGCGCTGCGCGACGCACCGGGCCCGGTGCCGCGCGGCGTCGTGGCCGAGGTGTGGCACGACGCCGCGCAGCTCGACCGGTGCGTCGCGAGCCTCGTCGAGGACGGTCTCGTCGAGCAGGAGGACGGGCCGGGCGGGGTGCTCTACCGGCTCCCCGCCTGACGCGGCCTGCGGATCGTCAGGCGCGCGCAGCGTCCGCGGCGCGGTCGCCGTCGGGGCCCGCGGGGCCGTCGAGGTCGAGCAGCATGCGCGTGTTGCCGAGCGTGTTGGGCTTCACGCGCGCGAGGTCGAGGAACTCGGCGACGCCGTCGTCGTGCGAGCGCAGGAGCTCGGCGTACACCTCGGGGGACACGGGCGTCCCCTCGATGGTGCGGAAGCCGTGGGCGCGGAAGAAGTCGACCTCGAACGTCAGGCAGAACACGCGCCGCAGGCCGAGCGCGCGGGCGCGCTCGACGAGCTCGACCACGAGCGCGTGCCCGACGCGGTGCCCGCGCCAGGCCGGGTCCACCGCGAGCGTGCGGATCTCCGCGAGGTCGTCCCACATGACGTGCAGCGCCCCGCACCCGACGACGCGCCGCGCGTCCTCGCCGTCCGCCGCGTCGGGGTCCGGCACCTCGGCGACGACGAACTCCTGGACCGCCTCGTAGTAGCCGACCATCTCCTTGGCGAGGAGGATGCGGGCCTCGGCGTAGGGCTCGACGAGCGCGCGCACCGCCCGGACGTCCGCGGGCAGGGCGGGACGGACACGGACGGCGGAGGTCGTGGGCACCGCGACACTGTACGCGCGGGAGCCACTCGGTGCATAGTCATGCACCGGGCCGCATACCTGCGCTCTGGTCCTCAGGAGCCCCCGACGAGGTGGGCCGCGGTGATCTCGTCGACGACGAGGTCGGTCACCACCCCCGCGCGCAGCGCCGCGCGCAGCGGTGCCACCTTGTTGTCCCCCGCGACGGCGCACACCCGCCGCGGCACGCGCCGCAGCTCCTCGGGCGCCGGCCCCGTCGCGCGCTCGTTGAGCGCGATGTCGCGGTAGGTCCCGTCCCCCCGGAGGAACACGGTGCAGACGTCGCCGACGACGCCCTCGGCGTCGAGGACGGCGACGTCGTCGGGGTCGAGGTACCCCGCGGAGTAGACGTGCGACGGCACGCCGCCCGCGACGGCGCCCACGGAGAACAGCGCGATGTCCGCACGGTGCTGCACGTCGAGCACGCGGCGCACGGACCGCTCGCGCCACATCGCGCGCTTCGTCTCCGCGTAGTCGAAGAACGCGGGCACTGGGAAATGGTGCACGTGGGCGTCGAACGCGCTGCCGAAGCCCGCGATGAGGTCGCCCGCGTAGTGCACCCCCGAGGTGCGCGTGTTCGCCGCCCCGTTGAGCTGCACGACGGCGCTCCCCCGGGTCGGCTTGCGGGGCAGGTGCCGGGAGACGGCGGAGAGGGTCGTGCCCCATGCGATCCCGAGGATCATGTCGGAGTCGAACCACGTCGACAGCAGGCGCGCGGTCGTCAGCGCGACCTGCTCGAGCCGCTCGACCTGCGGCGCCTGGTCCGGCACGGGGACCACGTAGGCGTCGATCCCCCACGTGCTCGCGAGGTGCTGCCCGAGCCCCGGCCCGCGGCTGCGCGCGGGGCGCAGCGAGATCTCCACCAGACCCGTGTCGCGCGCCCGCTTCACCAGCCGCGACACGGTGGACCGCGACGTGTGCAGGTGCTTGGCGATCGCCTCCATCTTCATGTCCTGGAGGTAGTACATCGACGCCGCGCGCAGGACGTCCTGCTCCCGATCGACCATCGCGGTCTCCTTCCCGTCACCCCCATTCTGCACGTTCGTGCACGACGGTTGCGCGGGCGTTCGGGGCGTGGTGGTCTGGAGCGTGTGCCTCCGCACCGGAGACCCCGGTGCACGCACGGCGGTTCCCGCTCGCGCACCCTGGTCGGGCGTGGGACCGTCGCTGTGAGCGCACCGTGGGCGCGATCGTCCCGCGGCGTGCCGCAGCACCGAGGGACGAGAGAGGAAGACGGATGGCATCCACGAGACTCACCGCGGACTCCCGGCGGCAGGCGCTCGCCGCGCTCGAGGCCAGCACCAGCGCGGACGCCGAGCTCGACGTCCTCGTGATCGGCGGCGGCGTCACCGGCGCCGGGATCGCGCTCGACGCGGTCACGCGCGGGCTCTCCACCGCGATCGTCGAGGCGCAGGACTGGTCGGCAGGGACGTCGAGCCGGTCGAGCAAGCTCGTGCACGGCGGCCTGCGCTACCTGCAGATGCTCGACTTCCACCTGGTCAAGGAGGCGCTCACCGAGCGCGACCTGCTGCTCAAGGAGATCGCGCCGCACCTCGTGCGCCCCGTCCCGTTCCTGTACCCCCTCGAGCACCGCGTGTGGGAGCGTGCCTACGTCGGTGCGGGCATCGCGCTCTACGACACGCTCGCGAGCGTCGCTCCCGGACGCCGCGCGATGCCGCTGCACCGGCACCTGTCGCGCAGCCGCATGGAGAAGAAGTTCCCCGACCTCGCGCACGACGCGGCCGTCGGCGCCGTCCAGTACTGGGACGCGTCCGTCGACGACGCCCGCCTCGTCTCGACGCTCGTCCGCACGGCCGCGTCGTACGGTGCGCACGCGGCCTCCCGCACGCAGGTCGTCTCGCTGACCAAGGGCCCGACCGGGGCCGTGAACGGCGCCGTGCTCATGGACCTCGAGACGGGCCGCGAGCTCACCGTCCGGGCGCGCGCCGTCATCAACGCGACCGGTGTCTGGACGGAGGACACCGAGGCGCTCGCCGGCACCGACGGCGGGCTGCGGGTCCTCGCGTCCAAGGGCATCCACATCGTCGTGCCGCGCGAGCGCATCAAGGGCCAGGTCGGCCTGATCCTGCAGACCGAGAAGTCGGTCCTGTTCGTCATCCCGTGGTCCCGCTACTGGGTGATCGGCACGACCGACACCCCGTGGGAGCAGGAGCTCCAGCACCCCGTCGCGACGGCGGCCGACATCGACTACGTGCTCGAGCACGCGAACGCCGTGCTCGCCCACCCCCTGACGCGCGACGACATCATCGGCACGTGGGCGGGCCTGCGACCGCTGCTCCAGCCGGGCACCAAGGAGGGCACCAGCTCCGCGAAGGTCTCGCGCGAGCACACGGTGGCCTCCCCGACCCCGGGCCTCACCGTGATCGCCGGCGGCAAGCTCACCACCTACCGCGTCATGGCGAAGGACGCGGTGGACTTCGCGATCGGCCAGCGCGCGAGCGCCCTGCCGTCGATCACCCACAAGATCCCGCTGCTCGGCGCCGTCGGCCTCGACGCCGTGCGCCGCCAGGCGCGGCCCTGGGCGTCCCGGTACGGCTGGACCCCCGCCATGGTGGACCACCTCCTGCACCGGTACGGGTCGAACCTGCGCGAGCTCGTCGAGCTGTGCGAGGCGCAGCCGGACCTCGCCCGCCCGCTGGAGCACGCGCCGGCCTACCTGCGCGCGGAGATCGCGTACGGCGTCTCGCACGAGGGTGCGCTGCACCTCGAGGACCTGCTGCTGCACCGGACCCGCCTCAACTACGAGGTGCCCGACCGCGGCCTCGCCGCGCTGCCCGAGATCGCCGCCGTCGCCGGCGAGATCCTCGGGTGGGACGACGCGACGCGCGACGCCGAGATCGCGAGCTACACCGCGCGCGCGGAGGCCGAGGCCGCCGCCGAGCAGGAGCCCGACGACGCGTCCGCCGAGCGCACCCGGCTGGAGGCACCCGACGTGTCCCCGCTCCAGCCGCTCCGCACGACCTGACAGCTGCACATCGCCGCGAGCGAGCCCCGGGGCTGCCGACCGTCGGGTCGGCCCCCGGGGCCCCGCACACCGACCCCACGGGGCGCCACGCCGACGGCGGACCGACCCGAGGACCCGGCGCTCAGGTGCGCCGGGACGGTTGAGACAGAGAAGTCCACCACGAAAGAGAGAGCACGATGGATCAACTCCTCATGAACGCCTTCTGGTCCGAGATACTCGGCACGGCGACACTGATCCTCCTCGGCGCGGGCGTCGTCGCGAACGTCGTCCTCCCGAGGACCAAGGGCTTCAACGGCGGCTGGCTCCTCATCAACTTCGGATGGGGCCTCGCGGTCTTCGCCGGCGTGTACGTGGCCTACAAGTCGGGTGCGCACCTCAACCCGGCCGTGACCATCGGCCTCTTCACCGCCCAGGAGCCGTTCTTCTCCGTGACCGGCCCCGAGGGGCTCGTGACGGCGACCATCGAGCCGACGGTCGGCAACATGTTCGTGTACTTCGGGGCCCAGATGATCGGTGCCTTCATCGGTGCCGTGCTGGCGTTCCTGGCGTACAAGAAGCACTTCGACGAGGACGCGCCCGGCGCGACCAAGCTCGCGGTGTTCTCCACCGGCCCCGAGATCCGCTCCTACGCGTGGAACTTCGTCACGGAGGTCATCGCGACGTTCGTGCTCGTGTTCTTCGTCGTGGCGTCCGGCAAGACCCCGTCCGGCCTGGGGCCGCTCGCGGTCGCGCTCATCGTGGTCGGTATCGGCGCGAGCCTCGGTGGTCCCACCGGCTACGCCATCAACCCTGCCCGTGACCTCGGTCCCCGCATCGCGCACGCGGTGCTGCCGATCCGGGGCAAGGGCTCGAGCGACTGGGCCTACGCCTGGGTCCCGGTCGCCGGTCCGCTGGTCGGCGGCGTCCTCGCCGGCCTGCTCGGGGCCGCCTGGGTCTGACCGACCCGGACGACCGGACCTCTCCCCCGCGTGACCGGGGAGCCGGGGGCCTCCCCGGTCACGCGACCCGCGCCGTCGGGCGCCGGGCACTACGCCGCAACCACACCCACACCGACGTGAAGGACTGAACGCACCATGGCCGACTACGTTCTCGCCATCGACCAGGGGACCACGAGCTCCCGGGCCATCGTCTTCAACCACTCCGGGGAGATCTACTCCACCGGGCAGCTCGAGCACGACCAGATCTTCCCGCGCGCGGGCTGGGTCGAGCACAACCCCGAGCAGATCTGGAACAACGTGCGCGAGGTCGTCGGTCTCGCCCTCACCCGAGGCAACCTCACGCACGAGGACATCGCGGCCGTCGGCATCACGAACCAGCGCGAGACGGCCGTCGTCTGGGACAAGACCACGGGCAAGCCCGTCTACAACGCCATCGTCTGGCAGGACACGCGCACCCAGAAGATCGTCGACGAGCTCGGCGGCGACGAGGGCGCCGAGAAGTACAAGTCGATCGTCGGCCTGCCGCTCGCCACCTACTTCTCCGGCCCGAAGATCAAGTGGATCCTCGACAACGTCGAGGGTGCGCGCGAGAAGGCCGAGAAGGGCGACCTGCTGTTCGGCAACACCGACACGTGGGTGCTGTGGAACATGACGGGCGGCACCGAGGGCGGCGTGCACGTCACCGACGTGACCAACGCGTCGCGCACGATGCTCATGGACCTCGACACGCTCTCCTGGCGCGAGGACATCGCCGCCGACATGGGCATCCCGCTGTCGATGCTCCCCGAGATCCGGTCGTCGTCCGAGGTCTACGGCCACGGGCGCCCGCGCGGCCTCGTCCCCGGCGTCCCGATCGCCGGCATCCTCGGCGACCAGCAGGCAGCCACGTTCGGCCAGGCGTGCTTCGAGGTCGGCCAGGCCAAGAACACCTACGGCACCGGCAACTTCCTGCTGCTCAACACGGGCACGGAGAAGGTCATGAGCAAGAACGGCCTGCTCACGACGGTCTGCTACAAGATCGGCGACGCGCCCGCGGTGTACGCGCTCGAGGGCTCGATCGCCGTGACCGGCTCGCTCGTGCAGTGGCTGCGCGACAACCTGGGCATGTTCGAGGACGCGCCCGACGTCGAGTGGCTCGCGGGCAAGGTCCAGGACAACGGCGGCGCCTACTTCGTGCCGGCGTTCTCCGGCCTGTTCGCGCCCTACTGGCGGCCCGACGCGCGCGGCGCGCTCGTCGGCCTCACGCGGTACGTCAACCGCAACCACATCGCGCGCGCCGCGCTCGAGGCGACGGCGTTCCAGAGCCGCGAGGTCGTCGACGCGATGAACGCCGACTCGGGCGTCGACCTCACCGAGCTGCGCGTCGACGGCGGCATGGTCGCCAACGAGCTCCTCATGCAGTTCCAGGCCGACCAGCTCGGCGTCGACGTCGTGCGGCCCAAGGTCGCCGAGACGACGGCGCTCGGTGCCGCGTACGCCGCGGGCATCGCCGTCGGCTTCTGGAAGGGCGAGCAGGACGTCATCGACAACTGGGCCGAGGACAAGCGCTGGAGCCCGTCGATGGAGTCCGGCGAGCGCGAGCGGCTGTACCGCAACTGGAAGAAGGCCGTGACGAAGACGATGGAGTGGGTCGACGAGGACGTGGAGCAGTAGCCCGTCCCGGGACCACCCGTCGAGGGGGTGGGGTGTGCGACGTCGCGGCGTCGGGCACCCCACCCCCTCGTCGTGCTCCCACGGGGCGAGTCGCGCGCGTCGTGCCTAGCGTCGGGAGGGTGCCGCGACCCGCGGCCCGACGACGGGAGACGACATGACCGACACGCACCACGAGCAGCCCCACGCGAGCTCCGACGAGGTCGCGAAGGTCCGTGAGCTGGTCAAGGACGAGAAGATCGCCATGCTGACCACCGTCGCGACCGACGGGAGCCTCGTCAGCCGGCCGATGGGCGTCCAGGCCGTCGACTTCGACGGCGACCTGTGGTTCTTCGCCGCCGCCGACTCGCACAAGGTGGCCGAGATCGCACGCGACTCGGCGGCGAACGCGGCCTTCTCGGGCTCGACGTCGTGGGTGTCCGTGTCCGGGCGCGCCTCGCTCGTCCGCGACCGCGACACGATCCGCGAGCTGTGGAACACGGTCGCCGACGCCTGGTTCCCCGACGGCCCGGACACGCCCGGGGTGGTCCTCATCCGGCTGCACGCCGACTCCGCGGAGTACTGGGACTCCCCCGGCGGCCGCGTCGCGACGCTCTTCAGCCTGGTCAAGGCGAAGGTCACCGGGTCGCGCTACGACGGCGGGGAGAACGAGACCGTCGAGCTGTGACGCGTGCCGTCGGACGCCGCGGGGCCCGCGGGCCCCGCGGCTAGGGTGGCCGGGTGAGCGTCACCCGCGAGACCACGTACACCCTGCCCGGCATCCACGTCACCGACCGCGAGCTCGAGGTGCCGCTCGTCTGGGACGACGACGCGGACCCGCGCCGCCTCACGCTGTTCGTGCGCGAGCTCGTCGACCCGGTGCGGCGCCACGACGACCTCCCGCTGCTCGTGTTCCTCCAGGGCGGCCCGGGCGGCAAGGGGCCCCGGCCGACCGGGCCGGACGGCTGGGTCGGCACCGCGCTCGCGACGCACCGGGTGGTGCTGCTCGACCAGCGCGGCACGGGCCGGTCCTCGGCGGTGCGGGGGGCGGCGCTCGCCGCGCGCGGCCCGGGCGCCGTCCAGGCCGAGTACCTCTCCCGCTTCCGGGCGGACGCGATCGTCGCCGACGCCGAGCACGTGCGGCGGACGGTGTACGGCGGCCGGAGGTGGACGTCGCTCGGCCAGTCCTACGGCGGCTTCCTCACGATGACCTACCTGTCGCGGGCGCCCGACGCGCTCGCGGCCTGCTACGTGACGGGTGGCCTGCCCGGCCTGACGGCCGACGCGCGCGAGGTCTACCGCCGCACGCAGCCGCGCGTCGTCGCGAAGAACGCCGCCTACCGCGAGCGCTACCCGGACGACGCGGCCCGCCTCGCGCGCGTCGCGGACCTCCTCGAGGCCGACGACGTGCGCCTGCCCGACGGCGACCGGCTCACCGTGCGCCGGCTCCAGTCGCTCGGCACGGACCTCGGCATGAAGCCCGGCCCGGAGCGCATCCACTGGCTCGTGGACGAGGCGTTCGACCCCGACGCGCCGGACACCCTGACGGACACGTTCCTCGCGGACGTCGCGGCCGCGACGTCGTTCCGCACCAACCCCCTGTACGCCGTGCTCCACGAGTCGATCTACGCGCAGTCGGGCGACGGCCCGACGGCCTGGGCCGCCGAGTCCGTCCGGGCGCAGGACCCGGCCTTCGACCCGTCGGCCCGGCCGCTGCTCCTCACGGGCGAGATGATCTATCCCTGGATGTTCGAGGAGGTCGCCGCGCTCCGGCCGTTCCGCGCGGCGGCGGAGGCGCTCGCCGCGCGGGAGGACTGGCCCGACCTGTACGACCTCGACGTCCTCGCGCGCAACGAGGTGCCGGTCGAGGCGGCGGTGTACTTCGACGACATGTTCGTGGACGCCGGGCTCTCGCTCGAGACGGCCGAGCGCGTGGGGAACGTCCGCACGTGGGTGACGAACGAGCTCGAGCACGACGGCCTGCGCACGGGCGACGTGCTCGCGCGCCTCGTCGAGCGGCTCGCCGCCCGCGGCGGCCCGCGCGCCTGACGGGGTGGCGCGTCAGGCTGTCTGGTCGCGGCGCGCGCGCAGCACCCACGCCCCGGACACCAGCGCCCCGCCCAGCAGCAGCGTGAGCAGGTCGAACCCGGTGTCGCCGCGCGGCGGGCCCGGTGGGACCGCGACGGGCGCGCCGCCCGCGGCCACGAGGACGGCGCCGGACGGGTCCGCCGTGCCGACCACCGGCTCCAGGTCGAGCGCGGGCCCGTCCGGCGTCGTCGGCCCGGACGCGCTCGGGGTCTCGGCGGGCGCCGGGTCCGGGGCGGTCGGAGCCGGCGACGCGGGCGGGGCGGAGGGCGTCTCGGGGACGGCAGGCCCGTCGAGCGTGAGCTCCCAGGACGTCTCGCCGACGAGGACGTAGCCGTCGAGCGCGCGCGCCGTCACGGTCACCGTGCCCCGGGCGGGATGGCGGCCCGGGGCGAGGACGCGCTCGTCGAGGAGGTGCTCCACGCCGTCGGCACGCGGCACCTCGACCTCGGCCGCCGCGCCCGGGCGCGCGGCGACGACCACGGGGGCCGGTGCGCGAACCTCGGTGAGACCGGAGAACACGAGCTCGACGGCGCGCGACCCGTCCGACCCCGGCAGCACCGGCTCCGCCGCGCCCACCGCCGCGAGCCGCAGGCCCGCGGCCGGGGAGAGCGTCAGGACGACGCGCGCCACGTGGTCGACGTACCCCTCGACGGCGTGCGTGCTGCCGGGCGGGAGCACCGCGCCGGTCGCGTCGCGGACGACGAGGCCCTCGGTGTCGGGCACGGTGTACGTGTCCGCCTCGCCCGGGCCGTCCTGCACGTCGGGGAGCACCGCCGTGACGACGGGGAGCAGCTCGGTGACCGCCTCGCCGACGGTCTGCCCGTCCGGGAGCTGCAGCACGTGGCCGTCCTCGGCCGTCGCCGCCGCCCGCAGGACGCCACCGTCCCGCGGCGCCTCGACGGTCCGGTACCCGTCGACGACGACCACGGTGCACACCACCGGCTCGCCGCCCAGGGACCAGCGCGCGCCCTCGACCACCGGCACGAGGTAGACCGCGCCCTCGGCGTCCGCGCGGACGAGGACCGGCGGCAGCACGACCACGCGGGGCGCGGGCTCGTCGTCGGGCACGGCGGGGTCCGGGCCGGGTGGCGGCTCGCTCTCGTCCGGAGCCGTCGGGCCGAGACCGGGGCCGGAGGGCAACGCGCCCGCCTCCGAAGTGGGCGGGCCCTCCTCGGGAGGCTCCGGACCGTCCGGCACGGGAGCGACCGACGCGCCGTCCGGGGCCGCGCCATCGTCCGGCGCCTCGTCCGCTCCGTGGCCCGGGCCTTCGTCCGCGTCGAGGACCAGGTCCTGGTCCGCACCCGCCCCCGGGACCGCGTCCGTGGCGCCGACGTCGGTCCGGCCGCTGCTCTCCAGGACCCGCACGAACGTCTCCCCCGCCACGGGCACGACCTCCGGACCGGTCGCGGTGCGCGTGACCGGCGCGGCGTGGGCCGTGGCGGTCGTGCCGACCAGGACGGCGCTCACCAGCACCGCGGCGAGCGTGGTCCTCGGGCGAGCCCGGTGCGCGGACATGGGCGTGCGGCTCCTCTCCGGTCGCGTCCGCTTCTGGACGCGCCCGAGGCCCCTATGCACGCGGCGGGCCGCGCTGTCCGCATCGTCCTCGCGCGTCCCGTTTCGTCCGGGCCGGCGGGGCCCGGGACGAACCGGTTCGAGCGCTTCACCCGGCTTCCCCGAGAACCGGCGCACCTCCTCGCCTAGGGTGAGAGCGGATCACGGCGCGGTGCCGGCTCTGGGGGGCGGAGCCGTGGCCGGACGCGGTTCGCCGCCCGTCCGCCCGCCCGCCCGTGGAGCGGGGGAAGCACGGAGGGCAGCATGTCGGTGACGGACACGACGACGTTCCGTCTGTACGGGGCGCCGCGCCCGCCGCACACCGAGCTCGTCCGCGAACGCCTGCTCGACCGGCTCGAGGTCGACGCGGCGCTCCGCGTCGTCCGGGGCCCCGCGGGGGCGGGCAAGACCTCCCTCCTCGCCGAGTGGTCCCGGCGCCGGGCCACGCCGGGCCTCTGGCTCTCCGTCATCCCCGAGATGACCCGGACGGACCTCTGGCGCGCGGTCGCGCGGCGTGCGGCGCGGGCCGGGCTCGAGGCGTTCGAGGCGGCGCTGGGGACCGCGGAGCTCACCGCCGAGGACGTGCCCGACCGGCTGGCCGACGCGTTCCTCGCGGTGCCCGGGGAGGTCGTGGTCGTCATCGACGACTACCAGGACGTCGCGGACGCCGCGGTCCACGACGACGTGCTCGCACTCCTGCGCCTGTGCCCGAACCTCTCCGTCGCCGTGGCCACGAGCACGGTCTCTCCCCTGGAAGCCGCCTCGATCGGGCTCGAGCTGGACCGCACGGTCATCACGGCCGACCAGCTGCCGCTGACCCAGGACGAGACGGCGCGCATGCTGCGCCAGGCCGGCGTGGACCTCGACCCCGCGGAGGCGCACGTCCTCACCGGGGGGCAGCCGCTGTACCTGCGCGTCGCGATGCTCGCCGCGGAGATGGCCGGGTCGCACGGGACCCCGGCACACGTCCAGGTCGCCGACGAGCTGCTGCGGGCCGCCCTCGAGAAGCAGCTCGAGGGCGCCGAGCGCCCTCGGCTCGAGCAGGTCCTGCGGCGGTGCGCGGTCGCGGACGTCCTCACCGCCGACCTCGCCGTGGCGCTGACCCGGGAGCCCGCGGCCCCGCAGCTGCTGTGGATGCTCGAGGAGCGCGGGCTGGGCGCGTGGGAGCGACGCCCCGCAGGCCGGGTGTTCGTCCTGTTCCCCGTGGTGCGCACGTTCGTGGCGGAGCGCGTCCGCGAGGAGCACCCGGACGAGTGGGGGCGCGCCGAGCTCGCGGCCGCGCGCTGGTACCTGACGAACGGCTATCCCGTCGAGGCGGTGCGGCACGCGGTCGGCGCGGGCGACCTCGCGCTCGCCTCCTCGGCCGTCTCGCGGCACTGGGGCGAGCTGCTCGAGCCGCAGGCGCTGGTCCGCCTCGACGTCCTCAAGAGCCTCCCGCAGTCCGAGCTCCGGCGGTGGCCGCTGCTCGCCGGGGCGCTCGCGATCCATCACGACAGCGTCCCGGGGGAGCGCGCCGAGGCGATCGAGATGTACCACCTGACGCTGGCCGCCCTGCGTCCCCGGGCGAGGACGGCCTCGACGGCGGAGCGCGTCGTGCTGGACGTGCTGGAGAGCGTCGCGCTGCGCTCCACGAACGCGACGCAGCGCGCCCTCGACCCGGCGCGCCGGGCACGTCGGACACTGGACGAGCTGGGCGTGGACGAGCGCCGGGAGCTCGTCCGCGAGCTCCCCCGGCTCCGGGCCGAGGTCGCGATGTCGTTCGCGCGGGCGGGCGCTGACGACGAGGCGCTCGCCACGCTCGAGGACCTCGGCGGCTCCCCCGCCGTGGACCCGCGCGCGCTCTACGGCCTGTCGCTGCGCGCGCTCGTGCTCGCGGTCCGCGGCGACCTGCCGGAGGCCGTGCGGGACCTCGAGGTCATCGAGGCGTCGCCCCACGCCGAGGTCCGCGCGGGGCGCGACGACCACCTGTACCGCATCGCGCGCGCGATCGTGTGCCTCGAGCGCTTCGACACGCGCGGCGCCCAGGCCCACCTCGACGTCCTGCGCCCGCACCTCGCGACGCTCGAGACCCGCCCGGTCGTCGCCACGGTACAGGCCTACGTCGACCTGGTGTCGTTCGAGCCGGCCCTCGGCATCGAGCGGCTCCGCCGCTACATCGAGTCCGAGCGCGGGCGCCGGCGCATCTCCGCGCGCGACATCGACCACCTCGACTACGTCAGCGGGCTGCTCGGGCTCGCGCGCGGCCAGGTCGGCGCGGTGCACTCGTGGCTCAAGGTCGCGCCGGCGACGTCGTCGCTCACCTGGCTGCTGCGGGCCCACGTGGCCCTGCTCACCGGCCGGTGGAGCACCGCACGGGACGTGCTCGTCGCGCGCACGCCGCCGCGGACGGCCGCACCCCGCCTGCGGGCCGCGCACGCCGTCCTGCTCGCCGCCGCCCTGACGCACGCCGAGGAGGAGACGCAGGCGCGCGACGCCCTGGACAAGCTCGCCGGCGTCGCCGAGGACCGGCGGCTGCGGTTCGCGCTCGCGCTCCCCGCCCGGCACGACCTCCTCGCGCTCGCGGAGCTGGCGGCACGGAGCAAGGACCAGACGGCGCAGCGCCTCATCGGGGACGCGGAACCCGTCCCGGAGCTCTTCGCCGCGACGGCCGACCTCCCGCAGCCCTTGTCCGACCGGGAGGTCGTCGTCCTCGACACCCTCATGCGGCACGCGACCGCGGTCGACATCTCCCGGAGCCTCACCGTGTCCGTGAACACGGTCAAGAGCCAGCTCCGCTCGATCTACCGGAAGCTCGGCGTGCGCCGGCGCGAGGACGCCCTCGCCCGCGGGATCGAGCTGGGGCTCCTCCCCGCCCACCGTCCGCTGCCCGCGAGCGGCACGGACGGGGCCTGAGGCTCGGGCCGGTCAGACGAGGTCGTCGACGATCTTGGCCGACGCGCGCATCTCGGCGCGGGCGAGGTCGTCGTCGATCTCGCGACCCGCCGCGATGAGCGCCGCGCGCGGCAGCCACGAGAAGACGACGAGGACGGGGTAGCTGTCCTCGCCCACGTACACGCGGCGACGCCAGGCGGCCCACGCCACGGCGCGCGTGAGCACGCGCACGGGGTCGTCGAGCTCGTTCGCCGCGTGCGCGGCGTTCTCCCACCCGTGCTGCGCCTCGCTCATGACGCGCGCGCCGCCGTGCCCGAGCGGCCGGGCGAGCGCCGCGAGGCCGATGTCCTCGGCGATCACGACGGCCTCCGACGGGACCAGGTCCAGGCCGTCCCGGTACGTGCCGAACGTCGCGGGGTCCAGGTGGCGCCACGGGTCGTCGTCGGGCAACGAGTCCAGGAGGTCGGTGAGGGCGCCGGCGAGGAGCGTCACGGCGCGCAGCGGGTGCGCCTTCGCCTGGGCGCGCATCGCGGCCATGGTCGCGAGCCGGTCGTCGGGGTCGATGAGCGGCTCCACGAGGCCCACGGCCCAGATGGCCCACGTCGTGTCGTCCCACGGCGCGCCGGCGCCGTCCTCCTCCGGGGTCACCGCGACACCACCCCGCCCGGGGCGTCGGCGGCCCGGCACGGCGACGCCGTCGAAGCGCAGGACGCTGCGTGCACCCGGTCCACCTCCTGATCTCGTCCTGCCCTGTCCGTCCGGCGAGCCCGTCGCCGAGGACAGCATCCCACCGAGGCGACGTCCGCGAAACACCCGCGGCGGGCGAAGCGTGCGGAGATCACCCGCTGCCCGGGGTGCCCGAGGGTGAAGTCCGGTGTGAAAGACGGTGTCCGGCGCGCCAGGAGCCCCTCCGGGTCCGCATGCTTGGACCGTGACCGACCGGACCCTGCTCGACCCGCGCCCGCACCGGGCGCGCGACGCGCGTCCCGTGCGCGCCGTCGACGAGGGCCCGCAGGACGACGACGACCCCGGAGCGCTCCGGGACGAGGTCGCCCGCGTCGTCGCGATCGAGGACGACGCCCGGTACCGCGCCGAGGTCTCGTCCCTCCTCGCCGCCCACGCGACGCAGTGGCGCCGGATCGCGGCGCGCCTGTGCCGCACCAACTCGGTGCCCGCGGCGCAGCACCTCGACGACGTCGCGGCGATCGTCGTGGAGACCGCCTGGGAGATGCTCGAGCGCTCCCGGCGCGACCCCGCGTACCTGCGCAGCATGCGCTCGTTCCTCGCGATCGTCGTCTACACGGCTCGCCCGCGCGTGCGCTCGTTCCTCGACCACGCGACCGCCCCGGCGTCGGGCATGGTGGCCGCGCAGCGTCGGCGCCGCGAGCTCGCGCGCACCCGCTCGGAGCTCGCCGCGCTGCGCGGCGCGGCCCCCTCGGTCGAGGAGGCCGTGCGCGCCACCAACGAGCGCCTCGGCGCCCACCGGGCCGACGTCGTCCGGCAGGGCATGGTCGTGACGGAGGCGGACGAGCTCGTGCTGCGCGGCGCGCTGTCGTTCGACGAGGCCCTCGACTCCGCGCGCACGACCGACGCGCACGCGGACTGCGTGCTGCACGCGGTCGAGGTCCCGGCGCTCGTCCGGTCCGTGGTCGACGCGGCGCACGCGCAGGACCCGGTCCGCGGACGCGTCGCGGCGCTCTGGATGTCCGAGGCGTACGGGGGCGGCGGACCGCTCCCGGGTCATGACACGGTCGTGTGGATCGCCCGGACCCTGGGACTCCCCCGCCACCGGACCGTCGATCACATCGAGCGGGTCCGGGAGCTGGCGGCGCGGCACCTGCGGGACGTCGGCATCGTCCTCGACGCCGTGGAGACCGGGTGAGCGCGCACGTCGCTCCACGACCCGCACCTGCCGGGAGGCCCGCGGCGCAGCGCCGCGGCGAGCAGGAGAACCGCACCGTGGCGAGCACGGGGACCAGGGGGCGGCCGCAGGGCGGGCGCAGGAGCACAGGGGGCAGCAGGACATGTCTGACGCGGGACCCGGGCCTCGACGCTCGGTCGTCGAGGATGCGCTCGTCGTCGCTGCGACGGTGCCGGAGAGCGAGCACGATCGTGCGGTGGCGGGCCTCGTCGCCGCGCACGCCGTCGGGCTCGCGCGCGACGCCCGGCGGCACGTGCGGGCCTCGGGCGTCACGGGGACGGACCGGGCCGCCGCGCTGCGCGCGGTGACCGACGCGCAGCGCGCCGTCCTGGACGACCTCGTCACCGGTCGCCGCCCGCTCGACGGCCGCGCCTGGGCACCCACCGTGCGCTTCGAGGCCGTCCGCGCCGTGCGCGCGCTGGCGGCGGACGGCACCGTCGTCGTGCCGCCGTACCGCCACCGCCTCGCGGCCGACCGGGTCGCCCTGCTCGTGCTCCGTGAGTCCGCCGCCGTCGTCGACGTCTCTGCGCCCCGAGAGGTCGTCCGCACGGGGGCCGTCGCGGCGGGGATCCCGGCCGCACCGCACGCGGTCGGCGACGCCACCGCCCTGTGCGAGCTCCCGGCCGCCCGGCCGGCGCCGGCGGTCGTACCGGCGCGCTCAACCGCCCGCCGGGGACGCCGTGCGCTCGTGGCGCGGGGACGCGCGCGCTCCACCGTCCAGGGTCGTTCCGTGCGCTGGGGTGCCGCCGCCGTGCTCTCCGCGGCGACGCTCGTCTTCGGGGTCGCGGTCGCGCCCGCGGCGGACGAGGTCGGTCCCGGCCCCGGCGTCTCGGCACGCCCCGAGCAGGTGCTCCTGGGCACGGCCCCGGGGACCGGCTCGACCGGGTGGGCACCGCTCGACGGTGCCGGCGCCGCGGCCGTCCGCCTCGACCTGTCCGCCCCGGTGCTGACGGGCCTGGCGCCGTCGACCTCGCCCGCCGTCGAGCTCGTCGACGAGCCGGCCGACGAGTCGGTCGGCGAGTCCGTCGGCACGGGGGTGGTGGGGGACGCCGCCGACGAGCCCGTCGACGCGCCGCTGTCGGTGGTCGTGCCGGCCCCGCCGGGACCGGCCGACCGCGAGACGACCCCGCCGGCTCCCGCACCGGCCCCGGCCCCGGCACCGCCGCCTGCTCCTGCGGCCGCACCGAAGCCCACGCCGGCCGCGCCGACGCCGTCGTCGAAGCCCACGCCGAAGCCGGCGCCGGCCACTCGCCCCGCACCGACGCCCGTGCCCGCGCGACCGGCGCCGCCGGTCACGCGCCCGGCGCCGCCGAAGCCCGACCGCCCCGCGCCGCGGCCGGACGACGCACGCGGCTCCTCCCGGCCGGGGACGGCGAAGCCGCAGCCCCAGACCCACGACGACCGGCGCACCGACAAGGACGCGGGCCGGCAGGACCGGGGCCACGGCGGCGGGCGCGGGGGCCGCGGGTAGCGCTCGACGGCAGACCTCCAGGCAGCACGAGCCCTCCCGACGGTCCACGCGCTCTCGTCGGCGACGGGGGCCGGCGCGTCCCCGTGCGGCGGCGTCAGGGCCGCGCGTCGAGCCCCAGCAGCGCGCGGGCGCGCGCCTCGCCGCCGGGCGCGACGAGGGCGGCGGCGCGGTTGTCCGCGGCGACCTGGTCGACGATCTCGGCACGGTGGACCCGCACCTCGCGGGGCGCGTCGATCCCGACGCGCACCCCGTCACGGCCCACCGACACGACCGTGACCACGACGTCGTCGCCGACGAGGATCCGTTCTCCCACCTTGCGTCCCAGCACCAGCATCGCACGTCCTCCTGACGTCCCGCGTGTCATCCTGACCGTTCGGGAGACCTATGCGGGCGCGGCCCGGGTCAGCCTGCGTGCCGGAGCTCGGGGAGCCCGAGCGCGAGGACGGAGTCCGGGGTCGTCGTCAGCCCGCGTCCGACCACGACCATGGCGCGGACCAGCACGAGGCGCTGCACCTCGGCGACCCAGCGCTCGGTGTCGGCGGGCTTGCGCGAGGCGTCGACCACGACCGCGACCTGCTCGGCGCCCAGCTCGTCGAGGACCCGCGCCGCACCGACCGTGTCCACGCGCACCCCGACGGCCACGACCGTGGCGCGAGCCGCGCGGACCCCGCGGGCGCGAGCCTCGGTCGCCGCGCGGCGGTCGTCGACGCGCACCGTGTCACCGTCCGTCGCCGCGCCCGCGCAGGCCGTGAGCAGGCCCTCCCGCTGCGCCATCGCACGGGCCGCCGGGACGACGTCCGCGGCCAGCCCGACGAGCGCCACGAGGTCCCCCGGCGCCGCGCGCAGCACCGGCGCGGCGGGTGGCGACGAGGCGGGGACGGGCGCGGGCGGCGGCTCCGCCGTCTCGGCCACGAGCTCGTCGAGCAGGGCGGCGAAGTCGTCGCCCCGGGTCGAGACCTCGACCGCGGCCGTCGGCGCCGGGCGCAGCGCGTCCCCCTCGTCGGCGTCGTCGAGCAGCGCCGCGATGCCCGCGCGGCGGGCCGCGGGGAACCGGACCGGCCCGACGGCGGTCCGGGGCGGCGCGTCGCTCACCTCGACCACCGCCTCGTAGTGCTGTCGCCCGAAGAGGCCCTTGAAGCCGCCCGTGATGACCCGCTCGGCGGAGACGATCCGCGCGTCCGGGCCGTGCAGCCGCCGTGCCTGCGCGAGCACGGCGTCGAGGGACTCACCCTCGAGCCGCAATCGCCGGGGCATCGTTCACCACCCCGACCGTCTCGATGAGCGCGTTGCCCGCCGTCACCTCGGTGTACGACAGCACGGCGAGGTCGGGCACCTGCGTCGCGACGAGGCGCCGGACCGCCGACCGCAGCGACGGCGCGCACACGAGGACGACGTCCTCGCCGGTGGCCCGGGCCGCCTGCACGCGCTCGCCCACGGACGACCGGAACGCGTCGAGGCGCGCCGGGTCCACGACGATCGCCGTGCCCTGCTCGCCGCCGGGCTGGCGGCCCGCGAGCATCGCCTGCTCGAGGGCGGGGGCGATCGTCACGACCCGGACCGTGCCGGCGACCGTGTGCCGGGCCGGGATCGCGGGGCCGAGCGCGGCGCGTGCCGCCTCGACGAGGTGCTCGGGGTCGGTCGAGCGCTTCGCCGCGAGCGCGAGCGCCTCGTAGATCCGGGGCAGGTCGTTGACGGCGACCTGCTCCTCGAGCAGGCCCTGCAGGACACGCTGGACCTCCGCGAGCGACAGCAGGGCCGGCGTGAGCTCGTCGACGGCCGACGGGTTGGTCCGCTTGACCTCGTCGGTGAGCACGCGCACGTCCTCGCGGGACAGCAGCCGTGCCGCGTTCGCGGCGATGAGGGCCGACAGGTGGGTGACGAGCACGGAGACCCGGTCGATGACCGTCGCGCCGGCCATCTCGGCGCTGTGCCGCATCTCCACCGGGACCCACTTGCCGTCCATGCCGAACACCGGGTCGACGGTCGCCAGCCCGGGCAGCGCGGCGAGGTCGTCGCCGAGCGCGAGGACCTTGCCGGCCGGCGCCTGGCCGCGACCGGCCTCGACGCCGGCGATCCGCACCGCGTAGGTCGACGCCGGGAGCTCGATCGAGTCGCGCGTGCGGACGGGCGGCACGACGACCCCGAGGTCCGTCGCGATCTTGCGTCGCAGGGCGCGGACCCGTCCGAGCAGGTCGTCGTGCGCGCCGGTGACCAGGTCGACGAGGTCGGGCGCGAGGAGGATCTCGAGCGCGTGCACGCGCATCTGCTCGAGGAGGTCCTCCGTGCCGTCGCTGCGCGTGCTCTCCTTCTCGATCTGCTCGGCCGCGGCGCGCGCGACCTCGGCACGCCGCTGGCGGGCCTTGATCTGCTGGGACGCGACGATCAGGCCGACCCCGAGCACGAGGAACGGCAGCTTGGGCATGCCCTCGATGAGCGCCATGGCGAACGCCGCGACGCCCGCGATGGCGAGCGCCTGCCGGGACTGGACGAGCTGGCTCGACGCCTGCGAGCCGACGTCGCCCTCGCCCGAGTTCGAGCGCGTGACGATCATGCCCGTGGCGACCGCCATGAGCAGCGCGGGGACCTGGGTGACCAGCCCGTCGCCCACCGTGAGGATGGAGTACGTGTCGACGGCCTCCATGGCCGGCATGCCGTGCATGACCACGCCGATCACGATGCCGCCGAGCAGGTTGATGAGCGTGATGACGATGCCCGCGATGGCGTCGCCCTTGACGAACTTCGACGCGCCGTCCATCGCCCCGTAGAAGTCCGACTCCGCGGAGATCTCGGCGCGGCGGGCCCGCGCGTCCTGCTCGCTGATGAGCCCCGCGTTGAGGTCCGCGTCGATCGCCATCTGCTTGCCGGGCATCGCGTCGAGCGTGAACCGCGCCCCGACCTCGGCCACGCGCTCGGCGCCCTTGGTGATCACGAGGAACTGGATGACGACGAGGATGAGGAACACGACCATGCCGATGACGAGGTTCCCGTCGACGACGATGTGGCCGAACGCGCCGATGACCTCGCCCGCGTAGCCGTCGCCGAGCACGAGCCGCGTCGAGGCGACGTTGAGGCCCAGGCGGAACAGCGTCGCGACGAGCAGCAGCGACGGGAACACCGAGAAGTCGAGCGGCTTCTTGACGAACATCGACGTCAGGAGGATCACGAGCGACAGCAGGATGTTGACGATGATGAGCACGTCGAGCAGCGCCGCGGGGATCGGCACGACGAGCAGCAGGACGATGCCGACGACGCCGAGCGGTACGGCGATCATGGCGAGGGATCGGTTCTTCACGCGGAACGCTGGTCCTTCCGGGTCCGGGGCGTCGGCGGCTGCTGACGCGAGGTCCTATGCAGGTCGCGGACGCCGCAGCGCGCGCCGACGGGTGGGCCGGGGCGGGTCATGCGGCCTGCGCGTCGTCGGCGGCGGGCCACTCGCCCGGCGCGATCGCCGGGCGGGCCATGCGGTGCGGGACCGACGAGGCCGCCGCGCCGCGGCGCGTGAGCGCCATGACGAACGCGAGGACCCGCGCGACGGCCATGTAGAGCTCGACGGGGACCTCCTGCCCGACGTCGCACGCCCGGTGCAGGGCGCGCGCGAGCGGGACGTCGCGCACCATCGGCACCCGCGACTCCTCGGCCTTCTCGCGGATGCGGGCGGCGACGTGGTCGGCCCCCTTCGCGACGACGCGCGGCGCGGAGCGCCCGGGCTCGTACCGCAGCGCGACGGCGACGTGGGTCGGGTTGACGACGACGACGTCCGCGTCGGCCACGGCGGCGATCATGCGGTTGCGCGTCATCGAGCGCGCCATCGACCGGCGCTGCGACTTCACGAGCGGGTCGCCGTCGGTGCTCTTGTTCTCGTCCTTGAGCTCCTTCTTGGTCATGCGCGTCTTCTTGCGGTTGCGCCGGGCCACGACGAGCAGGTCGAACAGCGCGAGGGTGAGGCCCGCCGCCGTCGCCCAGACCAGCAGCGAGCGCACGCCGGAGCCCGCCGCCTCGAGCAGCGACGCGATCGGCAGGCCGCCCGCGGCCAGGAGGACCGGCATGAGCGACTGGACGACCGCGTAGAGCACGACGCCGACGACCGTCGTCTTGAGCAGGGCCTTGGCGCCGTTCCACAGCGCCTGCGCGCCGAACATCCGCTTGAGCCCGCTCATCGGGTTGAACTGGTCGGCCTCGGGGCGCAGCCGCTTCAGGTGCAGGCCGCCCTGCGCGACCGACGCGAGCAGCACGGCGACGGCGATCGCCCCGAGGAGCGGCAGCATGGTCGGCACGACGGTGCCGAGTGCGTCCTGCGCGAGCTCGAGCGCGACCGCGGGCTCGGGGTTCTCGATCACGGTGCGCAGCGACAGCACCTGGTCGGTCGCGGCCCGCGCCGCGCCGCTCACGGTCAGCGGGATCACCGCGCCGGCGATCCCGACCCCGACCCACGCCGTGAGGTCCTGCGACTTGCCGAGCTGGCCCTTGGACCGGACCTCCTTCATCTTCCGGTCGGAGGCCTGCTCGGTCTTCTCCTCGGTGGAGTCGGCCATCAGCCCACCCCGCCCATGCGTTCCACGGCCTCGGCCGTGAGCACCGAGACCACGTGCGGCAGCGCCACGAGCACGGTCCCGACGAGCGCGAGCGTGAGGAAGATCTTCAGCGGGAAGCCCATCGCGAACGCGTTGAGCGCGGGGGCGACCCGGTTGACGAGGCCCAGCCCGGCGTCGGCCAGGAAGAGCACGACGACGATGGGCCCGGCGATCTGCAGCCCCGCCACGAACGAGCCGGTGAGGGCCTCGACGAACGACGCCGCGGGGACGCCGGCCAGGCCGCCCACCGGGACGGCGTCGTACGAGCGGGCGAGGCCGAGCACGACCAGCTGGTACGCGTCGGACGCGAACATGAGCACGACCGCGAGGAGCGCGAAGAGGCGCGTGAACTGCGACCCGTTGACGTTCGTCTGGGGGTCGTACGCCATGCCGAGCGAGAACCCGCCGAACAGGTCGAGGTGGGCGCCCGCGGCGGTGATCGCCGAGAAGACGACCATGACGAGGGTCCCGAGCATCGCCCCCGTGACCGCCTCGGCGACGAGGTGGCCGAGGAACGTCGCGGTGCCGGTCGCCTCGTACCCGGGGGCGGCGCGCCCCGAGACGACGAGCCCGAGCGAGACGGCGAGGATCGCGCGCACCTGCCGCGGGATGGCGTGGTGCGAGAACGGCGGCGCGATGGTCATGAACGCGGCCATCCGCACGCCCGCGAGCATCGTCGCCTGGAGCCAGGCGAGGTCGATCTCGAGCTCCACGGGACGTCAGCCCCCGTTCAGCAGCGACGGGATGAGGTCGAACATCTCGTGCGTGAACGTCACCATCTCGCCGATCATCCAGTTGCCGCACACGACGAGCGCGACGGCGACCGCGAGCGCCTTGGGGACGAACGAGAGCGTGATCTCCTGGATCTGCGTGACGGACTGCACGATCGAGATGGCGAGCCCCACGACGAGCGACGTGACGAGCACGGGGGCCGCGAGCTTGGCGGCGAGGACGAGCGCCTGCGTGGCGACGTCGAGGACGGCAGCGGTCTCCACGGTCAACCCATCCCGTACGAGCCGATGAGCGACGTCGTGATGAGACCCCACCCGTCGACGAGGACGAAGAGCAGCAGCTTGAACGGCAGCGAGATCATCGTGGGCGGCAGCATCATCATGCCCATGCTCATGAGGGCCGCGGCGACGACGAGGTCGATGACGAGGAACGGCACGAAGACGACGAACCCGATGATGAACGCGGCGCGGAGCTCCGAGATGACGAACGCGGGGACGAGCGTCGTGAGGGGGACGTCGACGGGGGTCGCCGGGTTCTCGAGGTCGGCGGCGCGCGTCATGAGCGCGAGGTCCTCCTCGCGCGTGTGGGCGAGCATGAACTCGCGCAGCGGCACGGCGCCCGCGTCGAGCGCCTGGCTGAAGGTCGTGGTGCCGTCGAGGTAGGGCTGCACCGCGGCGTCGTTGATCTCGCCGAACACCGGCCACATGACGAACAGCGAGAGGAACAGCGCGAGCCCGGCGAGGACCATGTTGGGCGGCACCGTGGCGGTGCCCAGCGCGTTCCGGGTCAGGGCGAGGACGACGAAGATCTTGGTGAACGACGTCATCATGAGCAGCAGCGTCGGCGCGAGCGACAGCAGCGTGATGCCGACCAGCGTGACGAGGGACGACGACGGCTCGCCGTTCGGCCCGTTGATCTCCACCGAGAGCGTCGACCCCCCGTCCTGCGGGTCGAGCGGCTGGGTGGGTGGTGCCGGGTCGGTCGGGTCGACGACCGCCGCGCCCGCGTGGGGCGCGAGCAGGACGGTCGCGACCGCCACGAGGAGCAGGACCGCCCCGACGAGCACCGCGACGCGCAGCGTGCGGCGCGACGGGAGAGCGCGTGTCACCGGGCACCTCCTCGGACGACGCGCGCGGCCTTGCGCCACGTGTCGGGCGCGAGGAACGTGCGCAGGGCGCTCGTCGGCGCGGGGTGCGGGACGACGACGGTCGTCGCGGTCCCCGCCCGGGGTCCCGGGACGTCCGGGGGCACGGTGGCGGGCGTGAGGGCGGGCACCGAGCCGGGCTCGCCGTCCCACGCCGGGGCGTCCCCGTTCGCGGGCGGCTGCGCGAGCCACAGGCGGGCCGCGGTGACGGCGTCGTCGAACGAGGGCTCGGCCGAGGTCGGGGCGTCCGCGGGCGTCGCGTCCGTGGTCGGGACGACGGCGGGCGTCGCGTCCGCGGTGGTGCCGGGCGCGGGCGGGGCGACGGACGGCACCGGGGACGGGCCGTCGATGACGGTCACGGACGACTCCGTCACGCCGAGCAGGTACCGGCGGCCCCCGGCCTCGAGCAGGACCGCGGCGCTCTTCTGCGACAGCCCCTGGCGGGCGACCACGGTCAGCTGCTCGTGGCGTCCGCGCGGCGCGGAGCGCGAGGTCTTGCTCGCGACCCGGTACGAGACCCACAGGAGCCCGAGCACGACCGCCAGCGAGAAGGCGACGCGCAGCACGGTGGTGACGTCCATGCCGGTCAGTCGTCCGCGTCGAGGATCTTGGTGATGCGCACCCCGTAGTCGCCGCCGTCGACGACGACGACCTCGCCCTTGGCGATCGTGCGGCCGTTGAGCTGCACGTCCGCCGGCGCCCCGGCGGACCGGTCGAGCTCGACGACGGCGCCCGGCTCGAGGTTGAGCACGTCCCGCACCGGCATGCGCGTGCGGCCCACGATCACCGAGAGGCGCATCTCGACGTTGGAGATGCGCGCGAGCCGGGCGCCGGTCACGGCCTCGTCGGGCAGGCCCTGCAGCGCGCGGCGGGTCCGCACGACGAACCAGCCCGCCGTCGGGCCGTCGTCCGTGGCGAGCTCGAACACCACGGCCTCCGGGTCCTCGAAGAGCGCGGTCGCGTCGGCGACCCGCACCTCGCCGAGGACGCCGACGCCGGTGGTCGCCCCCGCGGCCTCCAGCGCGGGACGCAGGACGTCGGTGACGTCGAGCGCCGCCTCCTGGGAGGCGTCGGCGAGCGCGTCCTGGTCGATGAGGGCGAGCGCGAGGTCGGAGCCGGAGCTCCCCACGTACGACGCGACGACCGCCCGCGCGGCCTGCGGGCCGACGGGGGCCCCGCCGCGCAGGGCCGCACGCAGCGGGGTGCTGGTCGGGACGAGCGCGACGAGCGCGTGGGCGGCGGCGGACGCGGCCTCGACGACGGACTGCTCGACCGGGGTGGCGGTGCTCATGGGTCAGTTCTCCTCGGTGGTGACGATGCGGCAGGCGAGGCGGGAGCCGGACGAGCCGACGGCTCCGCGGGCCATGACGTGGCCGTCGACGATGACGTCGAGCGGGCGGGACTGGGTGTGCGGGACGCGCACGACGTCGCCGACCGCGAGGTCCAGCACCTCGGCCGGGGTCATGGTCGCGGCGGACAGCTCGACGGTGACGTCGACGAGGGAGCGGGCGACGTGCTGGCGCGTGCGCCGGGTCGCGTCGGCGGGGTCGTCCGCCGGGTTGGCCTCGCCGAGGTGCGGGAGGAGCGCGACCGACGGCACAGCGAGGGTGGCCCGGCACGCGCGCTCCCCGACGCGGAGGTCGAGCTCGGCGACGATCATGAGCTCGGCGGTGGGGGCGGCCTGGGCGAACTGCGAGTTGTGCTGGATCGACGAGATCCGCAGCGGGCTCTCGAGCAGCCGGCCCATCGAGTGGCGCAGGTCCCGCAGGGTCTCGGTGAGCAGCGACGTGACCAGCGTGCGCTCGACGTCGGTGAACTTGCGGTCGACCACCGGGATGGTCGGTCCGGCGCCGAGCATGTGGGCGATCCACGTGAGGGCGTCCGTGTGCGGGAACTGCAGGACGGCGCGCGGGCCGATCCCGTCGAGCTCGCAAACGACGAACGTCGTCGTCACGGGCAGTTCGGCGACGTAGTCGTCGTAGGTGCGCATCGAGACCGCGGCGAGGCCGACCTGGCTGACGACCCGCACGCGGGCCGTGAGCTGCGTGCCCCACTGGCGCGCGAAGCTCTCGAACGCCATCTCGAGGATGCGGTGGTGCTCGCGGACGAGCGTGGTCGGTCGGCGGAAGTCGTAGACCTCGACCTTGCGGCTCGGGGCGGGCTGCGGGACCCGGTCGGTTGTCGTCGTGCTCACGACCGCTCCTATGCGGGCGCGCACGACGCGAGCCTGCGCGACGGCGCGCAGGCTCGACGGGCCGCGTCACTCCCCCGGAGCGGCCGCCTCTCCCGCCGTCTCGGCGGCCCGCGCGAGAGCCCGCGCGTCCGCCTCCGCGGCCGGGACGTCCGCCGCGGTGAGCTGCCCCGCGAGCACCTGCGGGATGAGCGCGCGCACGGCCTCCGGCGCGGAGGAGAGCACCATGATGTCGACGCGCCGGTTCATCGCGAGCGCCTCGGGGCTCGTGCCCTCGGCGAGGGGCCGCGCCGAGCCGAAGCCCACCGCGGCGATCCGGTGCTCGGCCAGGCCGTCCTGCTCGACGAGGTGGCGCAGCACGGCCGTGGCGCGCGACGCCGAGAGCTCCCAGTTCGACGGGAAGACCGACGTCACGGTCGAGGTGTAGTCGGCGTTGCCCTCGATGCGGATCTCGTGCGCGGTCGGCGCGAGCGTCGGCCCCACGACGTCGAGCACCCCGCGCGCCTCCTGCGTGAGCTCCGCGCTCCCCGGCGAGAAGAACGTGTCCGCGGACACGAGCCGGACCGTGAGCCCGCGCTCGTCGATGTCGAACCGCACCGTGTCGGACCGCCCCTGCGCGGCGAGGTCCCGCGCCATCGTGTCGCGCAGCGCCGCGAGGTCCGACACCTCCTGGAGCGCGCGCTCGAGGTCGGTCTCGACGTCGACCGGCTCCTCCGCCGGGTTCTCGACGACCTCCTCGACGACCGCGGCGTCCTCCACGTTGCCGAAGCCCTCCGCGAGCGAGGACTTGAGCTCCTGGTACTTGCCCTGGTCGACCGAGCTGATGGCGAACAGGACGATGAACAGGCACATGAGGACGGTCACCATGTCCATGTACGACACCATCCAGCGGCCGGAGCCGCCCGTGTCGTGCCCGCCGCCGCCACCGCCCCCGCCGCCGTGGCCGCCCCTGCGTCGCCGCGCCATCAGGCGGCCTTGTCCTCGGGCAACGACCACTCGGGGACCATCGTCTTGAGCCGCTCGTCGATGACGCGGGCGCGCGAGCCCGCCTGGATCGACATGTAGCCCTCGAGGAGGACGTGGAGCCGCTCGAGCTCGAGGTCCGACAGGCGCTTGAGCTTGGCACCGATGGGCAGCCAGATGAAGTTCGCGGAGAGGATGCCCCACAGGGTCGCGATGAACGCCGCGGCGATCATGTGCCCGAGCTTCTCGGGCTCGGACAGGTTCTCCAGCACGTGGGTCAGCGAGACGACGGTGCCGACGATGCCGATCGTGGGGGCGTAGCCGCCGATCGCGTTGAAGAAGTCGTACGCGACGGCGTCCTCGCGGGCCTTGGTCTCGATCCGCTCCTCGAGGAGGGTGCGCAGCTGCTCGGCGTCCGAGCCGTCGGCGAGCGACTGCAGCGCGCTGCGCTGAAACGGGTCGTCCGTCTTCTGGGACTCCGCCTCGAGGGCGAGCAGACCGCCCTCGTTCTGGACGATCTCCGCGGCCCGGACGACCTCCTCGATGGCCTCGGCGGGACGGGGCGCCTTGCCGGTGAACGCGCGCGGCAGCGTCTTGAAGGCCCGGACCGAGTCCTTGAGCGTCCCCGACGCGACGGCGGCGAAGATGCTCGCCCCGAAGACCAGGATGATCGGTGCCGGGAGCAGGATCGACGTGATCTGCGACCCCTCGAGGTACACCATCGCGACGAGCGAGCCGAACGCGACGAGGATGCCGATGATGGTTGCGGGGTCCATGGCCTACTTCGTCCTCGGGTCGGGCAGGGGGGCGAGGGCGACCGGGCGGTCGCCGGGGGCGGGGGCGTCGTCGGGTGCGGACCGGACGACCTCGAGCGGGGCGCGCTCGACGGCGGTGGGCAGGGAGCGCGCGAGCGCGAGCACGCGCGCCTTGTGCTCCTCGACGAGGCGGATCACGACCTCCATGGGCTCGGTGACGATGTAGCGCGAGCCGTCGATGAGCGTCACGCGCGTGTCCGGGTTGGTCTCCACGCGGGCCACCAGGTCCGCGTTGATCGCGATGCGCTCGGAGCTGAAGCGCGTGAGGACGATCACGGTTCCCCCTTCGGCTGGGACGGGTCCGGGTCAGGTGCGGACGGGATCGGGACGGAGGTGCGGGACACGAGGCGGGACGGCGCGACGCGGTGCCGGTGCCGGTGCGGTGCCTCCCGGTCGGCCCGGGGGGCACCGCACCGCCCGCGCCCGGGTCAGCGCTTGAGGTTGACGAGCTCGGTGAGCACCTCGTCGGACGTCGTGATCACGCGCGAGTTCGCCTGGAACCCGCGCTGGGACACGATGAGGTTGGTGAACTCCTGCGAGAGGTCGACGTTCGACATCTCGAGGGCGCCCGCCGTGATCGAGCCGAGGCCCGGGTCGCCGGCGGCACCGACGAGCAGCTCGCCCGAGTACTGCGTCGCGGAGAAGAGCGAGTCGCCCGCCTTCTCGAGCCCGCCGGCGTTGGTGAACGTCGCGAGCGCGACCTGACCGAGGACCTCGGTCCGGCCGTTCGAGTAGCGGCCGACGATCGAGCCGTCGCCGGAGATCGAGTACGACGTGAGCGACCCGGCGGCCCCGCCGTCCTTGCTCGCCACGGCGACGTTCGACAGCCCCGCGTACGAGGTGAGCGCGTCGAGACCGACCGTCACCCCGCCGACGGCGAGGGACCCGCCACCAGTCAGGGCACCCCCCGTGAACGTGAGGGCCTGCGGGCCCGCGAGCGTGGCGCCGGTCGCGCCGTCGCGGGCGCTCACGGACCAGCCGCCGGCGGCGGCCGTGAAGACGAGCGAGAGCTTGCTCGCCCGGCCAGCCGCGTCGAAGACCTCGACGTCGCGCACGAGCTCCGTGCCGTCGGCGGCGTCGGAGGGCAGGTTGCCCCCGAACGTCACGCCCGTGGTCGCGCGGGGCGGGATGACGTCCCCGACGGGGATCGTGAGGTTCCCCAGCGGGCTGCTCGTGTTCACCACGCCGTCGGTGGCGGTCCAGCCCTGGACGAGGTCGCCGCTCGCGTTGACGAGGCGGCCGGCGCCGTCGAACGTGAACCCGCCGTTGCGCGTGTAGTACGCCTGGCCGCCCCGCTCGACGACGAAGAACCCGTCGCCGTCGATCATGAGGTCGGTCGGGACGCCCGTGGTCTGGGCGGCGCCCTGCGTGAACTGCGTCGTGATGGCCGCCGTCGTGACGCCGAGGCCGATCTGCGCGGGGTTCGCGCCGCCGACCTGCTGGTCCGGCGCGACGCCCGCCGCGACGAGCTGGGAGAGCGTGTCCTGGAACTGGGTGCGCGACGCCTTGAAGCCCGTCGTGTTGACGTTCGCGATGTTGTTGCCCGTGACGTCCAGCATGTTCTGGTGGGCGCGCAGGCCGGAGATTCCGGTGTTGAGGGAGCGGAGCACGAGAGTCCTTTCGGGTCAGGCGGCGGAGCTGCCGTGGTCGTCGGTGGCGCCGTCCGTGGCTGCCGGGGTCCCGGTGGCATCCGTGCTGACCGAGGAGGTGACGGCGGAGACGTGGTCGAGCTCGACCGTCACCCCGCCGATCGTCACGGTGGGTACCGCGTCGTGGTACGACACCGCGGTCGCGATGCCCGTGTGCTCGACGCCGTCGGCGTCGAGGTAGGAGACCTGGTTGCCCAGGAGGTCGGCGGCCGACTGGCGCATCTGGAGCGCGAACGACTCCTCGACGAGACCGCTCATCCGGGTGAGCGCCTCCATCATGGCGAGCGACGTCGTCTGCGAGACGATCTCGCCGGTGTCCATGGAGCTGGACGGGTCCTGGTTGCGCAGCTGGGTCACGAGCAGCTCGAGGAAGAGCTCGCTGTCGTACTCCTGCTTGGGCGCGCGCGTGTTCTTCGTGGCATACATCGATGCCGGCACCGGCGCGCTCACGGGTTCGACGGGCACGGGGTTCCTCTCCTCAGACGAGGACGTCGAGGCGCCGGGCGGCGCCGTACGTCCTGCCGATCACTGTCGGCTCGGTCTCGGGCTCGGTGGCCCCTCGGTGCGGGCGGGCCGGTGCGCGGTCGTGCGCGCCGGGTTCCTGCGGGTCGCGGCGCGCGCCGGAGCCGTCCGCGGTGGCACCGCGGCCGTCCCGGCCGTCCCGACCGTCCACGGTCGCGCCGGGTGCTCCCGCGTCCGCGACGGTGACCGACGACGCCCCGCCCGCGATGCCCGCGAGGTCGCGCCGCAGCTCGGCCACGATCGCGCGCAGCGCCTCGCGGCCGGTGTCGTGCGGCGCGTAGAGCTCGATGCGCAGGTCACCGCCCGCGACGTGCGCACGGACCGTCACGGGCCCGAGGTTCTCGGGCGTCACGGAGAGGGTGAGCACGTGGTCGCCGTCGCCCGCCTCGGCGAGCGCGACGACGGGCCCGGCGACCTGGGCGTGCAGCGGCTGCGCCGGGTGCGAGGCCGCCGCCGGGGCGGTGACCGCGGGCGCGCCCGCGGCGGTCGGCGCGGCGGGGGCCGGGACGGGAGCGGTGACGAGGAGCTCCGCCGCGGCCCGGGGTGCGGCGTCCGGCGCCGGGGCCGCGCCCTCCACGCCGGTCGAGGTCGGTGCCGCCGCGCCGTCCGCCTCCACCGGCGCGGGCGCGCCGACGACGTCCGTCCCCCCGAGAGCGACGGGCGCACCCGGCGTGGTGGCCCCCGGCACGGGACCCGGCGCGGCGCTCGTGGCAGACCCTGCCCCCGGCCCGGCGGTCGACAGGGGTCCGGCCGTCCCGAGGGCCTCCCCCTCACCACCGCTCACCTGCGTCGCGACGGGCACGGTCACCGGGCTCGGCGCGTCGGCGGGCGCCGTCGCGACGGACGACCACGGCGTACCGGTCGGCGTCGCCACCTCGCCCGTACCCGCCGCCGGGACCGCGCCCGGTGCGCCCGGTCCGTCGGTCGCGGCCGGGGCGGACGCGGTCCCGTCCGGGACGGCCACCGCGTCGGCCGTCGACGCGCCACGGGTCGGGGCGTGCGTGTCGCCGACCTCGACGACCGCGGCATCCGGGGCCGCGGCAGACGCCGCGCCGTCCGCCGCCGCTGCGCCGGTGAGCGCGACGTCGAGCCCGGTGGGCGGCACGTCGGGACGTACCAGGCCCGGGAGACCCGGTGGCACGGGCTGCCCGGCGGGTGCGTCGTCCCCGGCGGCGGTGCCCTCCGCCGGGACGTCGTCGCCCGAGGTCCCGGTGGTCGGGCTCTCGGCGGTAGAGGTCCCGGGGGTGGGGGTGCCGTCGTCTGGCGCCCGGTCGGCAGGGCTGCCCCCGGGAGCGTCCGCCCGGGCGGGCTCCTGCCGGTCGCGGGCCGCTTCGCCGAGCGCCGCGTCGAAGGTGCGGCCGAACGCGTCGGCCGACGCTCCGGACGCGGCCCGGGGACGCGTCGGCGCGGCCGGCGCGGGAGCCGCGACCAGGGCCGTCGTGGTCAGGGTCATCGTGGTCCTCCTCAGCCGATCACGCGGCGGATGGTGGTCACGGAGGCGTCGGTGACGTCCGTGACCTCGACGGTGCGGCCGGGCTTGGGCGCGTGGATCATCTGCCCGTCGCCGACGTAGATGCCGATGTGCTTGCCACCGCGCTGCACCACGAGGTCCCCGGGGCGCGCCTCGGCGAGCGAGCCGACCTCGGTCCCCTGGCGCATCTGGTCGCGTGCGACGCGCGGGAGGTCGACGCCGTGCGCGGAGAACACGAGCTGGACGAGGCCCGAGCAGTCGAGGCCGCCCTCGCCGAGGCTCTCGCCGCCCCACACGTACGGCACGCCGAGGTACTGGCGGGCCGTCTCGACGACCGCCCGTCCCGCGTCGCCGCCCGGCACGGTCGCGGGGTCGGCGGGGGCTGCAGGAACCGCGGGAGCCGCGGGCACGACGGCGGCCGCGAGCCCCGTGGAGGCGCTCGTCGCCGCTCCCGACCCGAAGAGCGCGCTGCGCGCGAGCGCGTCGGTGCCCGTCGGCCCGGACAGCGCGCCGAGCAGGCGTCCGACGACGTCCGACCCGCCCGTTCCCGCCGCGCCCGACGGCGTCGCGAGCCCGGACAGCGCCGCGAGCGCGGACGCGAAGTCGGTCGCGCTCGTCGACGAGGCCGCGGACCGGTCGGGCGCGGTCGCGGGTTCCCGCAGCGAGGCGATCTCGGTACGGATCTCGCCCACGCGGGCGAGGGCCTGGGGCATGCTCACGGCGTCGTCGTCCCTCGCGTCGTGCGCAGCGCGGTCGAGGCGATCTCGTCGAGCGCGGCCTGGTCGGCACGCCCCTCCGCCCGGGCCGTCTCGGCGTCGTGCCGCTCCTCGAGCTTCTCGAGACCCAGCGAGGCGGCGCGGGCGCGCGCGAGCTCGGCGCGCGCCTCGTCCACGGCGTGCGCGCGCACGCGCTCCTCGGACTCGAGCACGGAGAACAGCGCGCTCGCCGCGGCGCGCGAGGCCGCGAGCCCGGACAGCGCCGCGCTCGTCGTCGGGCGCTCGGGCGACGCGTCGAGGTAGGCGGCGAGACCGCCCGCCTCCTCCACGGTGCGCGCGAGGTCGGCGTGCGCTCCCGCGAGCGCCGCCTTGGCGCCGTCCTCCTCGAGGCGACGCAGGCGTAGCACGCCCGCGAGCCGGAACTTCCCCGCCATCAGTCCTCCCCTCCGGCCAGCACCTGGGTGAGCCGCGTGAGGCGCGCCCACGACTCCTCGGCCGGCGTCCTGTCCGTCATGACCTGCTGCAGGAAGGCGTCGATCGCCCCCTGGTGCTCGAGGCTCGCGTCGACGAGGGGGTCGGTGCCCTTCTTGTACGCCCCGATGTCGAGGATGTCCTGCGCCTTGCGGCGCGCCGCGAGGACCCGGCGCAGCGTCAGGGCGACGGACCTCTGCTCGGGCGTCGTCACGCGCGACGCGACGCGCGAGACCGACGCGAGCGCGTCGACCGCCGGGTAGTGCCCCGACACGGCGATGGACCGGTCGAGCACCACGTGCCCGTCGAGGATCGAGCGCGCCTGGTCGGCGATCGGCTCGTTGTGGTCGTCGCCGTCGACCAGGACGGTGTAGATCCCGGTGACGGAGCCCGTCGCCGCGGTGCCCGCCCGCTCGAGCAGGTTCCCCATGAGGGAGAACGTCGACGGCGGGTAGCCGCGCGTCGCGGGGGGCTCCCCCACGGACAGCCCGATCTCGCGCTGGGCCATGGACACGCGCGTGAGGGAGTCCATCATGAGCACGACGTGCGACCCGGCCTCCCGGAACGACTCGGCGATCCGGGTGGCCGTGAACGCGGCGCGCTTGCGCATCATCGCGGGCTCGTCGGAGGTCGCGACGACGACGACCGACCGGGCCAGCCCCTCGGGGCCGAGGTCGTCCTCGAGGAACTCGCGCACCTCGCGCCCGCGCTCGCCGACGAGCGCGATGACCGACACCTCGGCGTCGGTCCCGCGAGCGACCATCGACAGCAGCGAGGACTTGCCGACGCCCGAGCCGGCGAACAGCCCGATGCGCTGCCCTCGGCCGAGCGTGGTGAGCGTGTCGAGGACCCGCACCCCGGTCTGGAGCGGCATGTCGATGCGGGCCCGCTCCATGGCGGCGGGCGCGTCCGCGTCCACGGGCACGCGGGGCCCGCGCGCGAGCGGGCCCCGCCCGTCCACGGGCCGGCCCAGCGCGTCGACCACGCGGCCGAACAGCCCGCGCCCGGTCGGCACGAGGACGCCGGTGCCGCGCGTGCGCACCGGGTCGCCCGCGCGGACCCCGGACAGCCGGCCGAGCGGCATGCAGCGCGCCCTCCCCTCGGCGGTGGCGACGACCTCCGCGTCGAGCCGGTGCGGCCCGTCGCCGACGTGGACGAGGTCGCCGATGCCGCAGCGCAGTCCCGCGACCTCGAGGCTCAGGCCGACGGCCGACGTCACGACGCCGACCCGCTCGGGGCGGGCCACGCCGAGGAGGGCGTCGAGCGCCGGAGGGCGGTGGAGCGATGGCGACGCGTCAACCCCCGCCCGGGTGCCCGGCGCGGCCGAGCCGACGGGGGCGCTCACGACGACGCTCCGGACGCGCCGTGCCCCGCCTCGGGCCCGACGTCGAGCAGCGCGAGCTCGGCCCGCGCGCGGTCGACGGCGGCCCGGACGCGCGCGTCGAGGAAGCCGTGCTCGAGGTCCGCGACGGCGTCGCCGCGGTCGAGCGACGCGTCCGCCACGAGGCGGACGTCGCCGGCCCCGGCCTCGGTCAGCAGGCTCACGTCGTCGGGGTGCAGCCGGACGGCGACGACCGCCCCGTCGGCGACGGCCGTCGCGCGCGCGAGGGCCGCGCGGGCGGCCCCCGTCCGGTCCGTGAGCTCGTACCCGAGGACCGACTCCGCGAGGTCGAGCGCGCCCCGGACCGTGGCGTCCTGCGCCGCGGCGACGACGGGGACCGTCCGCTCGCCGAGGGCCCGGGCCGCCTCGCGCAGGACGGCGACCGCGCGCGCGGTGCGCTCGTCGCGCTCGGCGGTGCGGCGCGCGTGGTCCGCCTCGAGCGCGGCGCGCAGTCGCTCCGCCTCCTCGCGGGCCGCGCGGGCCCCGGCCGCGTAGCCGGCGGCGTACCCGCGAGCCGACGCCGCCGCCTCGACCTCCGCGACCCGGTCGCTGCGCAGGACCGGCACGGCCTGCGGCACGAAGTAGGCGTCAGTAGACAAGCTCGTCCCCGTCCGTGCGGTGGATCGTGATCTTCTCGTCGGCCTCGAGGTTGCGGACGACGCGGACGATCTCCGCGCGGGCCTCCTCGACCTGGCTGATGCGCACCCCGCCCAGGCCCGCGACCTCCTCCTCCAGCAGCGCCCGGTTGCGCTCGGAGATGTTCTTCGTGATCGTCTCGACGACCTTGGCGGTCGTGCCCTTCATGGCGAGCGCGAGCACCGACATCTCGACGCCGCGCAGGATGATCTGCACGTCGCGCGCCTCGAACGAGGCGATGTCCTCGAACGTCAGCATGCGCGAGCGCACCTCCTCGGCGAGCTGCGGGTCCCGGGCCTCGAGCCCTTCGAGGACCGCCTTCTCGGTGGCGCCGTCGGAGCGGTTGATGATGTCGACGAGCGGCTGGACGCCGCCGAGGATCTCGACCGGCTGACGCGGGGTGATGCTCGCGCCCATGCGGGTGCGGAACTGCTCCGACACGAGCTTCACCGCGTCGGGCGACGCGGTGCCCATGGTCGCGAGCGCCTGCGCGACGTCGGTGCGGTAGTCGTCGGCCAGCTTGGCGAGCACCGCGGACGCGACGCCCGAGCTGAGGTGCGCGAGGACGAGCGCGACGGTCTGCGGGTGCTCGCCGTCGAGCAGGGACACGATCTGCCCCGGCTCGGTCCCGTCGAGGTACTCGAAGGCCTTGCCCTGCATGCTCGCGACGAGGCGCTCGACGACGTCGGCCGCCCGGTCGGCGCCCATCGACGCCTCGAGCAGCCCGACGGCGAAGTCCTTGCCCCCGCGCGGGCGCGGGGTGCCGGACAGCGCCATGTCGTAGAACTCGTCGAGGGCCGCGACGGCCAGGTCCTCGTCCACCACCTGGGTGCGCATGATCTCCGCGGCGACCTCGGAGGCCTCGTCCTCGGAGAGCAGCGACAGGACCGTCGCCGCCCGCTCCTGGCTCAGCTGCATGAGCACCAGGGCGACCTTCTGCACCCCGCTCATCGCGGCGACCTTCCGCGCGGCCTCGGTCGCGAGCGCCGCGGCGGCGGGGTCGAGGGCGGCCGCCAGGCCGGCGGCGCCGGTGCCCACAGGCGCCGTCTCGGGCGGTGCCGTCGTGACGCTCATCGCTGCGCCCCCGCCCGGTCCTCGGCGAGCAGCACCCGCAGGTACTCGGCCGTCTTGTCGGGGTCGGTCGCCGCGAGCGCGTCGATCTCGGCCCGACGCTGGTCGAGGCTCGTGAACCGCGGCGTCGGCGGCTGGATCTCCGGCCGCTCGGGCACGGGCTCGAGCTCGCCCTGACCGCCGCCCGACGGGAGCGCCGGGCGGTCGTCGTCGCGGTCGAGCTCGTGCAGGGTCGTCATCCGGAGGTCGTCCAGGTCGACCGTCTCGCGCCGCTCGCGGCGACGACGGGCGCGCCGCACGGCCACGAGCACGATCACCAGGGCGATGAGCACCCCCGCGACGACCGCCGCGGTGCGCAGCATCTGGGCCTGGCTCTCGGCCGCGGCCGCCTCCTCCGCCGCGGCGAGCGCGGCCTGCGCCGACTCGGCGGCGCCCGTGTCGAACGGCAGCACCGCGACCTCGACGGTGTCCCCGCGCTCGGCGTCGATGCCGGCGGCGGCGGAGACCATCGCGGTGATCGCGGCCGTGTCCATGCCCCGGGCCACCTCGGCGTCGAGCGCGACCGACACGGCCTGCCGGGTCAGCGCGCCGGCGGGCGTCGTCGTGGTCTCGGTGACCTTGTCGATCGCGTTGTTGCGCGTGGCGTCCTCGGACGTGTAGCTGCTGTCCGCGCCGGCGCCGCCCGGGACGGCGATGTTGTCCGGCCCCAGCACCCCGGCGACGCCGCCGCCCGCGCCCGTGTACTCCTCGGTCGTGGTGGACTCGTTGAGGACGGGCCCGCCCTCCGGCGTGCGGAACGTCTCCTCGAGACGCTCGGAGCTCGCGACGTCCATCTGCGCGGTCACCGCGACGGTCGAGTTCCCGGCACCCACGACGCGGTCGAGCATCGCCTGCACCTGCCCGGACACCTTCTCCTCGTACTGCCCGGCCTGCTCGCCCGACGACCGTGCGCCGACGCCGACCTCGGACAGCACCTCTCCCTGCGCGTCGACGACCGCGACGTCGGTGGGGGCCATGCCGTCGATCGACGCCGAGACGAGGTGGACCATCGCCTCGACCTGCTCGGTCGTGAGCTTCTGGCCCCGGGCGGGAGCGACGAAGACCGACGCGGTCGGGGTGCCCTGCTCCGCCGCGAAGACCGTCTCCTCGGGGATCGCGAGCTGGACGGTCGCCGTCTCGACGCCGTCCATCGCGGAGAGGGTCCGCGCGAGCTCGCCCTCGAGCGCGCGCTTGTACGTCACGTCCTGCTGGAACTCGCTCGACGTGACGCCCATCTCGTCGAGCAGCGAGTAGCCGCCCGTCGACTCGTCGGCGGGCAGGCCGGCGGTGGCGGCCGCGAGCCGCTGCTCGTAGACCTTCTCCTCGGGCACGAGCACCGTGCCGCCGCCGTCGGTCAGCTCGTAGGGCACGCCCTGCGAGCGAAGCTGGTCGACGATCGCGGCGGCGTCCGCGCTCGACATGCCGGAGAACAGGGGCGTGTAGGAGGGGCGCGACGCCCACGACACGAGCGCGACGATCGCGACCACGAGGATCGCGAGGGCGAGCAGCGCGAGCGTGCGCTGGGCGATGGTGAAGTCGCGGACGGCGCCGAACGCGCGGCCGAACGTCGACCTGATCTTCTCGGGCATCGTCAGGCCTGCATCCTCATGATCTCGTTGAACGCGTCGACCGCCTTGTTGCGCACGGCGGCGACGAGCTCGAGGGTCGTCTGGGCACGGGTGGAGGCGATCGTCGCCTCGTGGACGTTCTCGAGCTCGCCCGTCACGGCGGCGATCGTCAGCTCGTTCGCAGCACCCTGGAGCTGCTGCGTGCCGTCGACCACGCCGCCGAGCACCTCGGCGAAGGCGCTCGCGCCCGCGGCGCCGGTCGACCCGGCCCCGGCGGGGGCGAGGGTGGAGAGGCTCTCGACGCCGGAGAGGTACCCGGTGCCGGTCGTGGCCTCGACGGAGGGGATGGGCATGAGGATCACTTCCCGATCTGGAGTGCTGCTTCGTAGGCCGTCTTCGCGCGGTCGATCACGGCGGCGTTCGCCTGGTAGCCGCGCTGGGCGAGGATGAGGCTCCCCATCTGCTCGGACATGTCGATGTCCGGGTAGCGCACGTAGCCGTCCTCGTCCGCGAGCGGGTGGTCCGGCTCGTACGTGAGCCGCCCCTCCGCGCTCCCCCACGCCGCGCCCGCGACGTACGCGCCCGGGTTCTTCTCGCCGCCCTCGGTGGCGAGGACGTACCGGGCCTGGAACGCCGCGTCGTCGGTCGACGTGACGGTGTTGACGTTGGCGAGGTTGTCGGAGACCGCGTCGAGCCACTTGCGGTGCAGGGAGAGACCCGTGCCGGCGATGCCGAGAGCGTCGAAGGTCATGTCAGGCCGTCCGCATCGCCGCGCGCAGGGCGGCGGCCTCGCCGCCGACGGCCTGGGTCGCGAACTGGTAGCGCAGGACGGTGTCGACGTTCGAGACGGTCTCGGTGTCGAGGTTGACGTTCGAGCCGTCGAGCCGGGTCGGCTCGACCGAGCGGTCGACGGTGAAGGCGGTGCGCCGTGCGTCGCCGTCGGCGACGGAGGCCGCCAGCGCCTCCTCGAACTGCACCCGCTTCGCGGTGTAGCCCGGGGTGTTGATGTTGGCGACGTTCTCGGCGATGGCGCCCTGGCGGGCGGACAGCCCGTTCAGCGCGCTCTGGAGCGCTACGGAGGTGACGGAGTCGAACATGGTCGCGAGGTCCCCACGTCGTCGGTGTCGGCCGTCCGATGGCCTGCGGGGGGAGCGGTCCGTGCTCACCCTGAGCTGCCGACGACCGTGGGGCCGCCGCGCGTCGTGCCCGCGCCGCGAGGGCGCGTGCTGCGCAAGTGGTCGTGTGCTCACCCGACCCCTATGCAGGGTCGCGTCGCGTGAGCCGCACGTGCCCGGGAGCGCCGCCGGGCCGGGGTGTCGCGAGGGTCAGGCGCTCACGTCGAGGTACGCCGCCGCGGTCGAGTCGTGCGCGCGCGGCACGCACGTCAGGGCACGGGAGTGCCGCCGGTTCGCCACGAGGGCGGCGTGCAGGCGGTCCACCACGTCGGCCTGGCGGACCAGCACCTCGAGCGCGCGGTCCACGAGCTCGGCCGGGAGCCGCCCCAGCCCGGTCGGAGGCGTCCACGCGGCCAGGTGGGCGACGGCCGTCTCACCGGCGTGCTCGCCGGCGACCGACGCCATCGCGTCGAGCTCGTCGAGGGCACGGGTCCAGGCCGTGAGCGCGCCCACGCGGTCAGGCGACACCGGTCGCACCGCCGCCGTGCGCCGCGGCGCTCCCGTGCCCGGCGGGCAGCACCTCCGCGGCCTGGCGCCACGTCTCCTGGAGCGGCACGACGATCTCGAGGACCTCGTGCGTGCGCCCGATGTCGCGGTGGACGTTCGCGGCGACCAGCGCCTCGTGCACGTAGACGTAGAGGGCCATGAGGTCGTCGGCGCCGTCCCAGACCGTCGTGTCGAGCGAGCCCATGAGCTCGGCCACGATCGCCTGGGCGTGCAGGAGCTGCTCGGACGCGGCGGTCCACCGCTCCTCGCCCTGCGCGGCCTCGGCCCGGCGCAGGTCGAGGACGAGCCGGTCGTAGAGCAGGGTCAGCAGGCGCGCGGGGGACGCGGTGAGGATGGCGTCGCGCCCGTAGGCGCTCCGGGCGAGGTGGGTCACGGCGGTTCCTTCGCGGGAGGTGCGGCTCAGCGCTTCGAGGACGAGGAGGGCATGAGGGTCGCGAGCTGGCCCGTCAGCCACTGCTGCTGCGAGTCGAGCTTGGCGAGCTGGACCTCCATGACGGTGTACTGCGCGGTGAGGCGCTTGAAGCGCTGCTCGAGCCGCTGGTCCCACCGGGCGATCTGGTCGTCCAGGCGGGTGACCTGGGTCTCGCGGTTCTTCACGGACGTCGTCAGGAGGCCGTCGTACTTGTCGGACAGCATGTCGGCGGTCTTCTGGACCCGCGTCGCGACCTGCGTGAACGTGCTCATCGTCCGGTCGGGGTCGGCGGCGAGGGCCTCCGAGAGCTTCTCGGCGTCGAAGGTGATCTCGCCGTAGCGCGTGATCTCGATGCCGATCGACGACAACGACGTCCCGTCCACCGGGTCCGTGACGGCGCCGAGCAGCGACTGGCGGGCGTTGCGCACGATGGACTCGCCGGCGAGCGTCGCGCCGGAGGTCGAGCCGTCGGACCCGATGGTCACCTTGGTCTGCGTCCCGATGCGCGCGAGGATCGCGCTCACGGCGTCGACGAGGCTCCGGACCTTGTTCGCGCGCGCCTCGGGGTCCTCGCCGACGGTGACGGTCACGGGGTCGGCGGACGCCTTCGAGACGGTGACGTCGACGCCGGGCAGGAGGTCGGTGAACGTGGTCGACGCCGAGGTGACGGTCTGCTCGGCGGCGGTGCCGGCCCAGAGCCGCACCACGGAGTCGGCGGCCGCCGTGACGGTGGCCGCGCCGGGAGCCGCGAGCAGGTTCGTCGCGGTGCCGGCGTCCACCTCGGCGGCGGTCCCGGCGTGGAACGAGAACGCGCCCGACGCACCCGTCGCCGTGCCCGTGAGCTGGAGGCGGTAGAGCTTCTCCCCCGTCGCGGCGTCGGTGCCCGCGGCGACCTTGACCGCGGTGACGCCCGCGTCGGCACGGTTGATCGCCGTGACGACGTCGTCGAGCGACGTGGAGGCCGCGGTCAGCTCGGTGTGCTCGCCCTTGGCGTCCGTGAGGGTGAAGCGGGTGGTGGGAGCCGTCGAGAGGGTCGCGGTGACCGACTTCTGCGCCGTCGCGACGGCGTCGACGACGACGTCGACGCTCCCGGGCGAGGCGCCCGCGCGGGCGGCGACCGAGACCGCGTCGGACGACCCCTTCGCGGTGAAGAGCGCGAGCGCGTCGCCGGCGGTGAGCTCCTTGGCGAGCTTCGCGAGCGCGGCGACGCGCGTGTTGAGGTCCTGGAGCGCGCTGATCTCGGAGCGCTCGGTCTTGGCCTTGGCCTGGAGCTGCTGCTGCGGGATCGACTCGACGGCGATGAGCTGCTTGACGAGGTCTGCGGTGTTGAGACCGCTCGACAGCCCGGTGAAGGAGATGCCCACGCGGATCACCTCCGGGTGCGGGACGTGAGGCTTGCTGGGGACGAGGGAGGAAGAGGACCCGGCGGACGGCGCGGAGGGCGGTCCAGGCCGCCCGCCGGGTGGTCGTCAGGGTCAGCCGAGGAGCTGGAGCACTCCGGAGCTGGCCTGGTTCGCCTGGGCGAGCATCGCGGTGCCGGCCTGGGACAGGATGTTGGTGCGCGAGTAGTTCATCATCTCCTTGGCCATGTCGACGTCGCGGATGCGCGACTCCGCGGAGGTGAGGTTCTCCGTGGCGACGTTGATGTTGGAGATCGCGTACTCGAGGCGGTTCTGCGTCGCACCCAGGCCCGAGCGAGCCGTGGACACGGCCTTGAGCGCGGTGTCGATCGTCTCGATCGCGGCCTGCGCGTTCGCCGCCGTGTTCACCGTGAGGGAGCTGCCGCCCGCGGTGTTGTACACGCCCGCCTCGATGACCGTCTGGAGGTCGTTGGTGGTGAGGTCGATCGTGATGGTGTTGCCGTCGCCGGTGCCCTCGGCGCCGACCTGGACCGTGAGGTCCGTCGCGGTCGACTTGAGCAGGTCGATCCCGTTGAAGTTCGTCGAGTCGACGATCCGGTCGAGCTCGTCCGCGAGCTCGTCGAGCTCCGACTTGATGGCGGTGCGCGCGTCGGCGTTGTTGGTGTCGTTCACGGCCTGCACCGACAGGTCACGCATGCGCTGCAGGATCGACTGCGCCTCGCCGAGCGCACCTTCCGCCGTCTGCACGACGCTGATGCCGTCCTGCGCGTTGCGCGCCGCGACGCTGTAACCGTTCACCTGGGCCTTGAGACCCTCGGCGATCGACAGACCCGCGGCGTCGTCCGCCGCACGGTTGATCCGCAGACCCGACGACAGCTTCTCCAGCGACTTGCTCTGGCTGTTCTGGGTGCTCGTGAGGTTCCGGTACGTGTTGAGTGCCGAGACGTTCGTGTTGACGCTGAAGCCCATGATGAGTCCTCCGTGAGACGGGCGAGTGGATGATCCCCCAGCCCATCCATGGGCCGGTCACCGAGCACTCTCGGCACCCACCGCCACGTCGTGGGGGACGACTTTCGACGAGCTTCTCCCGCCCGGTGGGGGTGCCCGCGGTGCGCACAGCACGACGGCGCCGCACCGGGTGCTCCGGTGCGACGCCGTCGGTGGGGACGGCCGCGCGGGACCGGCCGCGCGGCCGTCAGGGTCAGCCGAGGAGCTGGAGCACTCCGGAGCTGGCCTGGTTCGCCTGGGCGAGCATCGCGGTGCCGGCCTGGGACAGGATGTTGGTGCGCGAGTAGTTCATCATCTCCTTGGCCATGTCGACGTCGCGGATGCGCGACTCCGCGGAGGTGAGGTTCTCCGTGGCGACGTTGATGTTGGAGATCGCGTACTCGAGGCGGTTCTGCGTCGCACCCAGGCCCGAGCGAGCCGTGGACACGGCCTTGAGCGCGGTGTCGATCGTCTCGATCGCCGCCTGCGCACCGGCGGCGGTCGCGACGTTGAGCGACGTCCCGCCGTTGGTGCCGTCGTAGACGCCGGCCTCGATGATGTCCTGCAGGTTGTTGGTGGTGAGGTCGATGGAGATGGTGTTGCCACCGCCCGCGCCCTCGGCGCCGACCTGGACCGTGAGGTCCGTCGCGGTCGACTTGAGCAGGTCGATCCCGTTGAAGTTCGTCGAGTCGACGATCCGGTCGAGCTCGTCCGCGAGCTCGCCCAGCTCCGAGCTGATGGCGGTGCGCGCGTCGGCGTTGTTGGTGTCGTTCACGGCCTGCACCGACAGGTCACGCATGCGCTGCAGGATCGACTGCGCCTCGCCGAGCGCACCTTCCGCCGTCTGCACGACGCTGATGCCGTCCTGCGCGTTGCGCGCCGCGACGCTGTAACCGTTCACCTGGGCCTTGAGACCCTCGGCGATCGACAGACCCGCGGCGTCGTCCGCCGCACGGTTGATCCGCAGACCCGACGACAGCTTCTCCAGCGACTTGCTCTGGCTGTTCTGGGTGCTCGTGAGGTTCCGGTACGTGTTGAGTGCCGAGACGTTCGTGTTGACGCTGAAGCCCATGATGAGTCCTCCGTGAGACGGGCGAGTGGATGATCCCCCAGCCCATCCGTGGGCCGGTCACCGAGCACTCTCGGCACCCGGGGGTGCATCGTGGTCAGTGATCTACGTCACATCGCGTCGCTTCAGCCGAGGAGCTGCAGCACCGACGACGGCGCCTGGTTCGCCTGCGCGAGCATGGCCGTCCCCGCCTGCGCGAGGACGTTCAGCCGGGCGCCGTCGCGCAGCTCCTGGGCGAGGTCGGCGTCCCGGATCCGCGACTCCGCGGCGCGCAGGTTCTCCCCCGTGCTGCCCGCGAGGCGCGCCGCGTGGTCGAGCCGGTTGATCGTGGCGCCCATGCGCGAGCGCTCCTCCGAGACGCGCGAGATCGCGCGGTCGATCGCCTCGACGGCCGCGCGCGAGGTGAGGTGCGCGAGGTCCGGGTAGCCCGCGCCGGTCAGGCTCACCCGCAGGTCGCCGTCGCCCGCGACGAGCGCCGACGACACCGCCCAGGTCACGCGCGGGAGCTGCACGGAGATCGTCGAGGCGGCGTCGCCGTCGGCCCCGACCTGGAACGTCACCGTGGGCTCGCTCGCGAGGAGGAGCTGGTCCCCGTACGCGGACTCGTTGTGGGTCCGGCTCACCTCGCGCGCGAGCGCCCCCAGCTCCTCCTCGAGCGCGGCGCGCGCGTCCGGCCCGTTGGTGTCGTTCGCCGCCTGGAGCGCGAGCTCCCGCATGCGCTGGAGCATGCTCTGGATGCCGCCGAGCGCGCCGTCCGCCGTCTCCAGCATCGCGACCGCGTCCGCCGCGTTGCGCTGCGCGACGGCGCTGCCGTTCGCCTGGGCGCGCAGCCCCTCGGCCGTCGTCAGCCCCGCCGAGTCGTCGGCGGCACCGGTGATCCGCAGCCCGGACGCGAGGCGCTCCGCCGACGCGCCCTGCTCGCGCTGCGTCGCCGCGAGCCGGCGGTACGTCGTCGTCGCCGCCACGTTCGTCATGATCGAGAGACCCATGCGTGCGCTCCTGTCCCGCGCGGCCCGGGCGGGCCGGCTCGTCCGGTTCCGGCCCGTCACCACGACCGGCCTCCTCCTGGGGACTGTCGGTCGCCACGGCCCGACCGTGGCCGACCGCGGTCGACGTGGCAGACGTCGTCGCGCGCGTCAGGACGCCGCGGGCACCGACCACGCGGACCGCTGGGTGGCTCCGCCCGCGACGCGCTCGCCGAGCTCGGCGAGGTAGTCGCGGCGGCGCGCCGTGAGCGGCACGGCCGGGCCCTTGGCCTCCCGCGCCGAGTAGTGGGCCTCCAGCCCCTCGCGGAGCAGGCGGACCGCCTCGATGCGCGCGTGCGAGACCGTCGAGTGGCTGATCCCCAGCTCGGCGGCGAGCTCGCCGACGCTGCGTCCCACGAAGTAGACCTGCTCGACGACGTGCCGCAGCTGGTCCGGAAGCGCCGCCACCGCCTCGCGCACCACGTGCCGCTCCTCGACGGACAGGACCTCCTCCTCCGGGGTCGGCGCCTCGAGCGCGACGTGGTCGTAGGTCGAGTCCTCCATCGCCACGACGGACCGCCCCGCGTCGTCCCGGGCCGAGCGCACCTCGGCGACCGCGACGCCCATGGCCTCCGCGACCTGAGCGTCGGTCGGCTCGCGGCCGAGGGACGCCGTGAGCGACGCCGTGACCGACGTCAGCTCCTTGATCCGCCGGCGCGCCGAGCGCGGGGCCCAGTCCTGCGAGCGCAGCTCGTCGGCCAGCGCCCCGATGATGCGGCGCCGCGCGTACGCGCCGAACGGCACGCCGCGGGCCGGGTCGAAGCTCGTGGCCGCCGTGGTGAGCGCGACGGCGCCGACCGACGCGAGGTCCTCGCGCGAGAGGTGGTCGGCCCGCGCGCACAGGTCGGAGACGAGGAAGCCGACGAGGGCAAGGTTGTCGACGACGAGAGCGTTGCGCTCGGAGAGGTTCACGCCGAAGCACCTTTCTGCTGGGGCGGGCCCGGTACGGCACCGGGAGACGCGGGTGAGGCGCGCGGCGGCGACCGCGTCCTGACCTCTCCCATGCAGCGGGCCCGGGGATCAGTCGCCACATGCGCACCGCGCGTGCCGACAGTGGGTCTCGAGCGGGCCCTGCCCGCCGCCCCGACCGACCACCGCGCACACAAGGGAGAGCCACGTTGGGCCCTCAGGAGCTGTCGACCCTGCTGTGGCGAGAGCGCGAGCTGCTCGAGATGCTGCTGTTCAAGCTCGAGGAGGAGCAGCTGCTCCTCACCGCCGGCCGCACCCGCTGGCTCGCCCACGCGAACCGCGAGGTCGAGACCGTCATGGAGAAGGTGCGCGAGGCGACCCTCGTGCGCACGGTCGCGTCCGAGACCGTGGCGGCGGAGTGGGGCCTGGCGCCCGACGCCACGCTGCGGGAGATCGCCGCGGCCGCCCCCGCCGCCGGGCCCTGGCGCGAGATCTTCGAGGGCCACCTCACGGGCCTCACGGAGCTGACGGTGCGGATCAAGACCGTCCGCGACACGAACACCCAGTTCGTCAACCACGCGTCGCGCTCCACGCAGGAGACGCTCGCGACGCTCGGCGGCGAGCCCCGCACCTACGACGCGACCGGCGCCACCACGGACCGGTCCGACGTCGCCCGCCTGTTCGACACGGTGCTGTAAGGAGCCCCTCCCATGAGCTCGTTCTCCATCCTCAACACGGCCTTCCGGGGCCTGAGCGCCGCCCAGGCAGGCATCGACGTCACCGGTCAGAACGTGGCCAACGTCAACACGCCGGGCTACACGCGCCAGCGCGTGCAGCAGTCGGCGACGGCCCCGCTCACCGAGATGGGCCTGGGGCGGCTCGCGCAGTCCGCGCGGTCCGGCCAGGGCGTGACGATCGACGGCGTCGCCCGTCTCGGGAACCTCTTCCTGGAGTCGCGCGTGCGCCAGACGGCGTCCGCCGACGGGTACGCGGGCGTGCGCGCCGCCGCGTTCACGGCCGTCGAGGACATCCACGGCGAGCCCTCGGACACCGGGCTGTCCGCCGCGCTGCAGTCGTTCTGGGGCGCCTGGCAGGACGCCGCGAACTCACCGGGCAAGGACGCCCAGGCCTGGGTCGTGGTCGAGGAGGCCGGCGCCGTCGTCGACCGGATCGTCGACGGCCGGGCCCGCGTGGAGACCGCGTGGGGCCAGGCCCGGACGAGCGCCGGGGCGCTCGTGGCCGAGATCAACACGGTCGCGGACAAGATCGCCGCGCTCAACACGCGCATCCTCGACGCCTCCGGCCAGAACGGCTCCGCCAACGAGCTCGTCGACCAGCGCAACCAGCTCGCCGCCGACCTGGCGCGCCTCGCGGGCGCCCAGACGAGCACGAACCCCGACGGCACCGTCAACGTGCTCCTGGGCGGGAACCTCCTCGTCGACGGCAACCACGTGAACGAGGTCCGGCTCGTCGGGGCCTCGACGCTCGACGGCGCGGCCGCCGACGCGGTGCGGCTCGAGTGGTCGCACCGTCCGGGTGCGGCCGTCGGGCTCGAGGGCGGCGAGCTCGCGGGGCACCTGTCGGCGCTCGCGCCGGTGTCCTCCGGCGGGGTCTACGCCCAGGCCGCGGCGGGCTACGACGCGCTCGCGTCGGCGCTCGTCACGCAGGTCAACGCGCTGCACACGACGGGCCTGACGCCGTCGGGCACCCCGGGCGGCGCGTTCTTCGCGATCGAGCCGGGCAGGTCCGCGGGCGCCGGCCTGCGGGTCGCGGTCACCGCGCCCGGCCAGGTCGCGACCGCCGCCGTCGGCGCGGGCAGCCTCGACGGGTCGGTCGCCGACCGCATCGCCGCGCTCGGCAGCGCCGCCGGCGGGCCCGACGCGGTGTGGTCGACGCACGTCACGCAGCTCGCCGTGAAGTCGAGCTCGGCCGGCTACGACGCGAAGCTCGCGACCACGGCGTCCACGGCGGCGTTCAGCGACCTGCTCTCGCACTCCGCGGTCTCCCTCGACGAGGAGACCGTGAACCTCATGCAGTACCAGCACGCCTACCAGGGCGCGGCCCGCGTGCTCACCGCCGTCGACGAGATGCTCGACCAGCTCATCAACCGCACCGGCCGCGTCGGGCTGTAGCCCGCGACCAGGTCCGCAAGGGGAGAACCGTGCGCATCACCAACCAGATGCAGGCCTCGTACGTCACGAGGAGCCTGCAGTCCAACCTCGCGAGGATCGCCGAGCTCCAGGAGCAGGGCACCTCGGGGCGCAAGATCACGCGCGCCTCGAGCGACCCGTCGTCCGCGGCGGACGCCCTCGCGATCCGTGGCCGCCTCGCGGCCGAGCAGCAGTACGACCGGAACATCGCGAACGGCGAGGGCTGGCTCGCGACGCTCGACTCGACGCTCGGCACCGTGACCGACATCGTCCAGCGCGTGCGCGACCTCGTCCTCCAGGGCGCGTCGGACACGACGTCGGCGGAGGGCCGGGAGGCCGTCGCCGCAGAGCTCGTGGAGCTGCGCGACGAGCTGCTGCGCCAGTCGAACTCCACGTACCTCGGGCGCACCGTCTTCGCCGGGACCTCGGACGAGGGCGTCGCCTTCCGCGACGACTACTCGTTCACGGGCGGCGGCGGAGCACCCGTCGAGCGTCGCATCGGCGTCGACTCGACGGTCCGTGTCGACGCGGACGGCGCGGCCGTCTTCGGCACCGGGTCCGGCTCCGTGTTCGCGCTGCTGGACTCCGTGGCGGCCGACCTGCGGGCCGGCAACGGGAGCGGGGGGCACCTCGCCGCCGTCGACGCGCGGCTCGACGCGGTGCTCACCCAGCACACGACGGTCGGTGCCCGGCAGAACCAGCTCGAGCGCGCCGCCGACACCAACCTCGGCAACCGCACCTCGCTCGAGACGCGCCGCGGCGCGATCGAGGACGCCGACCTCGCCGAGCTCGCGATCGACCTGCAGCTCAAGCAGGTCGCCTACCAGGCGACCCTGAGCATCGGCGCCTCCCTCCTGCAGCCCTCACTCCTGGACTACCTCCGCTGATGACCACGCTCACCTTCGTGACCCCGCCCCCCGGCCTCGCGGCCCGCCGGTTCGAGCTGCTCACCGAGCAGGGCGACGGCGTCTACACGCTGTCCGCGCTCGACACGCCCGGCGTCGAGATGCTCGTCCTCGACCCCGGCCGCTGGGTGCCCGGGTACTCCCCCGCGATCCCGTCGTCCGACCTCGCGCGCATCGGCGCCGAGGAGACCGACCCGCTCGTGCTCGTGGTCGCGAGCGTGCGCGCCGGCGGCGTGCACGCGAACCTCCTGGCGCCCGTGCTCGTGCACCCCGAGACGGGCGCCGCGGTCCAGTCCGTGCTCGAGGGGCAGGGGCTCGACCTGCGGCGGACCCTCGTCACGGCCTGACCTCGCGGAGGGCCTGTCCCCACCCCGACCACAGCCACCCCGGCGCCGCTCACGGCACCGGGGTGGCTGTCCGTCGTCGGCCCGGGCCGGGCCGACGACGAGAGGCCGGGCCCGGGGCATGCGCCCCTGGCCCGGCCTCCGCGCGGGTCGGTCCCGGTCGTCGTCAGGCGAGGACGACCGTCAGCGCCCCGCCGCCGTAGCCCGCGATGTCGATCTCCGCGTCGAGGCGGCGACCGGTGCTGCGCAGGAACGACACGGGTGCGCCCGGGAGCGGCCCGCGGGTCGAGTCGAACACCTCGGCGAGCTTGAGGTGCGGCGCACCCTCGGCGTTGAAGAGGGCGGCCGTGACGTTGAGGACCTCGGACAGGTTCTCGAGCAGGACGTCGCTCAGCGCGCCGTCGGCCGCCGCGTCCTGGGCGGGACCGGGCGGCACGAGGCCGATCGAGGCGCCGAGGTGGGCGCCGAGCGGGACGTCGACGGCGACGACCGCCTCGACCTGCGCCCGGTGGCTGACGTAGGTCGCGGCGATGACGCCCGGCCTCGTCTCGGGGGTCAGGAGCGCGCTCGCACGCACGGCCGTGCACCCGCGGCCGACCAGTCCCGCGTACAGGTCGCGGATCTCCTTGAGCTCGGGCAGGGGGGTCGTGGTCACAGGGGGTTCCTCCGGAGGGACGTGCGTCGGGTCAGCGGACGTGCGGACGCAGGACGTCCTCGAACGTGTCCGCGTCGAACGGCTTGGCGATGAGGAACAGGGCGCCCTCGGCGTCCGCGAGCTCGCGCATCTGCGGCGAGCCCTCGGACGTGACGAAGCCGAAGGGCACGGTCGACCCCGCGGCGCGCAGCGCGCGCAGGACGTCGATGCCGTTCATCTCCGGCATGTTCCAGTCGGACAGCACGAGGTCCGGCTGCTCCGCCTGGGTGAGGGCGAGCGCCTCGGCACCGTCCCCGGCCTGCAGGATCTCCCAGTCCTTGAACCCCGCCTGACGCAGGGTCCGGACGACGATCTGCCGCATCACGCGGCTGTCGTCCGCGACGACGACTCTCACAGCTGTTCTCCGTCCTTCGAGGTCCACAACGAGATGACGAGGGGTTCGCCGCGCCACAGCAGCGCCTGCGTGTGGTCGGCCGCCCGTGCGACCGCCGGCCCCGTGGTGTCGACCACGGGCAGGGTGAGCGACGAGCCGCCGTCGAGCATGCCCTTGAGGTTGCCGCCGACGACGTTGGCGACCTCGCCGAGCGCATCGCGCACGTCGTCGAGGCTCACGGTCTCGCCGTCGTCCAGCTGGAGGAGCGCGCGCGCGATCCGGTCCGCGGTCGGGCGGGCGGTCACGACGAGCGTGCGCCACGACGTCGGGCCGACGATGTCGACCCACGCGTGCACGGGGTCGGCGATCGGCGCCCCGAGGGCGTCGACGGGCTCGAGCAGGCCCGGCTCGCCGTCGACCATGGCGGCGAAGAGGTCCTGGGCGATGGGCAGGACGCTCTGGGTGAGCGTGTCCCGGGTGTCGATCATGCGAGCTCCTTGGTCGGCAGGAGCCCGAGCATGTCGAGCTTGCCCATGAGTGCGTCCGGCGTGAACGGCTTGATGAGGTACTCGTGGGCCCCGGCGGCGAGCGCGCGCACGATGCGCGACTGCTCGGACTCCGTGGTGATCATCACGAGCGTGAGGTCGCGCCACTCGCGGCGCGCGCGGACGGCCTGCACGAACTGCAGCCCGTCCATCACCGGCATGTTCCAGTCGACGCACGCGAGGTCGAAGCGCTCGCCCGCCTCGAGCAGGTCGAGCGCCTGGCGTCCGTCACCCGCCTCGGCGGTCTCGAAGCCGAGATCCCTCAGCGTCGTGGCGACGATGCGGCGCATCACGCGGGCGTCGTCGATGATCAGCGCTCTCATGCGCTGCCTCCTCGGAGTCGGTAGATGGAGCCCTGCGTGACGTCGACCCGTTCCCACGCGGGATCGACGCCGACGGTGGTCTCGGCGGCCCCCAGCAGGAGGAAGCCGCCCGGCCGCACCCGGCTGCGGAGCCGGGCGAGGATCGACTGCTTGGTCGGCATGTCGAAGTAGATGAGCACGTTGCGCAGGAAGACGATGTCGAACATCCGCGGCCCGGGCGGGGCCGTGAGCAGGTTGTGCTGCTGGAACGTGAGGTTCTCCCGCAGCGCCGGGTCGACCTCCCACTCGGCGCCCACGCGCCGGAAGTTGCGCACGAGCATGGGCGCGGGCAGGCCGCGGTTGATCTCGAGCTGGCTGTACCGGCCCGTCCGGGCCCGCTCGACGACCCGCGCGTTGATGTCCGTCGCGAGGATCCGGTAGCTCCGTACCCGCTCCTCGCGCAGGACCATCGCGATGCTGTACGGCTCCTGGCCGGTCGAGCACGCCGCGGACCAGATGCTGAGGTCCGCGCCCGCGAGCTCCGGCAGGATCGCTCGGCGCAGCGCGGTGAACGGCGAGGTGTCGCGGAACCAGGACGTCTCGTTGGTCGTCATGGCCTCGACGACGCGCACGGTCTCCGCCGGGGAGCCGCCCCGCAGGTAGCGGCGGACGTAGCTGTCGACGGCGTCGGGACCCTGCAGGCCCTTCTCGCGCGCGAGCGGCCCGAGCCGGGCCTCGACGAGGTACTCCTTGCCCGGCGCGAGCTGGATCGCGCTGTGCTTGCGGACCAGGTCGCTCACGTACGCGAACGACTGGGTGGAGACGGTCATGCGTGCGCTCCTTCGGCCGCGCCGACGACGGCGCGCGCGACCTGGTCGAGGGGAAGGACCGCGTGGGCGTGCCCCGCGGTCGTGACGGCTCCCGGCATGCCCCAGACGACCGAGCTCTCCTCGTCCTGGGCCAGCACGTGGCCGCCGGCGCGGGCGATCTCGCCCGCGCCGTCGCGGCCGTCGGACCCCATCCCCGTGAGGACGACGGCGAGCAGGTCGCCGCCCAGCGTGCGGACCGCGGAGCGGAACAGGACGTCGACGGCGGGCCGCGTGAAGTTCACCGGGGGCCCGTCCGTGACGAGGGTCGTCAGGTCCGCGCCCTGGCGGGCGAGCTCGAGGTGCCGGCCGCCGGGCGCGAGGTACGCGTGGCCGGGCCGGAGCACCTCGCCCCCGGCGGCCTCGACCACCGTGGTGGGGCCCGCGCGGTCGAGGCGCTCGGCCAGCTGGCGGGTGAAGACCGGCGGCATGTGCTGGACCACGAGCATCGGGACCGGCAGGGGCGTGGTCAACGACGACAGCACCGTCCGCAGCGCCTCCGGCCCTCCGGTGGAGGAGCCGACGACGACCGCGCGCACGGGTCGTGCCGGGGCGGGGCGGCGGGCCGGGGCCGCCGTCCGGGCGCTCCTCGCTGCCGGGACGCCGGGAGCGCGCGGGACGAGCGCCTTGATCTTGGGCGTGAGCTCCTGGCCGACGCGCTCGAGCGCCGTCTGGACCGAGCCGCTGCCGCTCGGCTTGGTGACGTAGTCCGTGGCGCCGGCCGTCAGGGCGTCGAGGGTCGCGGACGCCCCGCGCTCCGTGAGCGTCGAGAACATGACGACGGGCATGCGCCGGCCGGCCGCGCGGAGCGCCCGCACCGTCTCGATGCCGTCCATGACGGGCATCTCGATGTCGAGGGTGACGACGTCGGGGTCGAGCTGCTCGACCTTCGCGAGGGCGAGGCGGCCGTCGGCCGCCGTGCCGACGACGGTGATGTCGGGGTCCCGGTCGAGCGTCTGCGCGACGAGGCGGCGGATCACGACGGAGTCGTCGACGACGAGCACGCGGATCACCGTCGGCCTCCTCGGGCGCGGCACGCGCCGGCCGCGCGGGGTGTGGGCGTCATGGTCGGCGGTCTCAGAGCCGGAACCGCGAGACCTGGGCGTCGAGCTGCTCCGAGACGTGGGCGAGCTCGCCGACCGCGACGTTGAGCTGCTCCATCGACCGGGCGCTCTCCCGCGCGCCGGCGGCGATGCCGGTGATGTTGCCCGCGATCTCGCTCGACCCCGTCGCCGCCTCCTGCACCCCCCGCGACATCTCGTTCGTCGTCGCCGTCTGCTCCTCCACCGCCGACGCGATCGTCAGCTGGTAGTCGTTGATCCGCCCGATGATGTCCGCGATCTCCCCGATCGCCTCCACCGCACCCACCGTGTCCCCCTGGATCGCCTCCACCCGACGCGCGATGTCCTCCGTCGCCTTCGCCGTCTCCTGCGCCAGCTCCTTCACCTCGCTGGCCACCACCGCGAACCCCTTGCCCGCCTCACCCGCACGAGCCGCCTCGATCGTCGCGTTCAACGCCAACAAGTTCGTCTGCTCCGCGATCGACGTGATCACCTTGATCACGTCACCGATCTCCTGCGACGACGTCCCCAGCTTCTGCACCGTCTCGTTCGTCGCCGCAGCCCGCTCCGTGGCCTTGTTCGCCACCTTCGCCGCCTCGTTCGAGTTCTGCGCGATCTCCCGGATCGAAGCCCCCATCTCCTCCGCACCCGCAGCCACCGTCTGCACGTTCTGCGACACCTGCTCCGCCGCCGACGCCACCACACCCGACTGCGCCGCCGTCTCGTCCGACGACGCCGAGAACTGCGCACCCGCCGCAGACAGCTGCTCCGTCGCCGCAGCCACCGCCTCCGACGTCCCCGCCACCTCCGCGATGATCCCCCGCAAGTTCTCCTGCGCACTCGTCAACGCCGCAGCCATCTGCCCCAGCTCGTCACGACCCACCACCTCGGCCCGCACCGTCAGGTCACCGTCGCCCAGCGCCGTCAGGCTCCTCGACACGGCCCTGATCCGCAGGGCGATCCCGCGCGCCACGACGTAGGACAGCGCGGTCGCCGCGAGGGCGCCGAGCACCGCGACGAGGATCGTGGCGAGCAGCGCCCGTCCCGCGAGCGTGTCCGTCTCCTCGGCGAGCACCGCCGCCTCCTCGCCCTGGGACGCCGTCTCGACCTGCATCGCGTCCATGACGCCCGTCGTGAGGGGCCGGACGGTGTCGTCGAAGTACGCGGCGAAGCCCGCGGTGTCGCCCGCGTCGGCGAGCGGGAAGAGCTCGCCCTCGGCGGCCGCGTAGTACGCGTCCAGGGCGGCGACGAGCGCGTCGACGTCGGTCTGGCTCACCGCCTGGGGACGGTACGCCTCGATCTGGGCGTCCAGGTCGGCCTTGCGCTCCACCAGCTCGTCGAGGAGGCTCGCCCGGGTCTCCGCGTCCGCGATCCCGTACTGGATGACGCGGGCGCGGTCGCCCTGGAAGGCGCGCTGGATCTCCGTGAGCTGCTGCAGCGGCGTGACGTTGCTGCGGTACATCTCGTCGGCGTCCGAGCGCAGCTGGCGCATCGAGACGAGCGCGACGGTCGTGATGACGACGGTCACCACCACCATCACGAGGACCGACGTGAGGATCTTGACGAGGACGGGGCGGTCCCCCCACAGGCGTCGGGGCGCGTCCTGCTGCTGGTTCGTGGGCATCGTGGTCGTCTCTCTGCGTGGGTGCGCGGGTGCGTGGGGGTCAGGGGTCAGGGGGTCAGTAGGTGAACCGGGAGGCGCGGCTGCGGAGCTCGGCGGCCATGCGGGCGAGCTCGGCGATCGAGCCGTTCATCTGCTCGACGGCCTCCGCCGTCGACGACGCGCCGGCGGCGATGCCGGTGATGTTGCCCGCGATCTCGCTCGACCCCGTCGCCGCCTCCTGCACCCCCCGCGACATCTCGTTCGTCGTCGCCGTCTGCTCCTCCACCGCCGACGCGATCGTCAGCTGGTAGTCGTTGATCCGCCCGATGATGTCCGCGATCTCCCCGATCGCCTCCACCGCACCCACCGTGTCCCCCTGGATCGCCTCCACCCGACGCGCGATGTCCTCCGTCGCCTTCGCCGTCTCCTGCGCCAGCTCCTTCACCTCGCTGGCCACCACCGCGAACCCCTTGCCCGCCTCACCCGCACGAGCCGCCTCGATCGTCGCGTTCAACGCCAACAAGTTCGTCTGCTCCGCGATCGACGTGATCACCTTGATCACGTCACCGATCTCCTGCGACGACGTCCCCAGCTTCTGCACCGTCTCGTTCGTCGCCGCAGCCCGCTCCGTGGCCTTGTTCGCCACCTTCGCCGCCTCGTTCGAGTTCTGCGCGATCTCCCGGATCGAAGCCCCCATCTCCTCCGCACCCGCAGCCACCGTCTGCACGTTCTGCGACACCTGCTCCGCCGCCGACGCCACCACACCCGACTGCGCCGCCGTCTCGTCCGACGACGCCGAGAACTGCGCACCCGCCGCAGACAGCTGCTCCGTCGCCGCAGCCACCGCCTCCGACGTCCCCGCCACCTCCGCGATGATCCCCCGCAAGTTCTCCTGCGCACTCGTCAACGCCGCAGCCATCTGCCCCAGCTCGTCACGGGCCTCCACCTGCGCCCGCACGGTGAGGTCGCCCGAGGCGAGGGCGCCGAGCGCGTGCTGCACCGTGCCGGCGGAGCGCCGGATGCCGTTCGCGACGCGCACGCCCACGACGACCGCGAGCAGGAGCCCGACGGCGGCGACGACGATCATGAGGAGGAACGCCCGCGTGGCCTTCGCCGCGGCGTCGTCCGCGACGGTGTCGAGGTAGGCGTACACCGCGTCGCCGGACGCCGCCAGCGAGGTCCGGTACGACGCGATGATCTCGTCGTTGGCCGCCTGGATCTCGGGCGTCACCGCCTTGGCCTCCACGGCAGGCATGAGCGTCGCGTCGCGGAAGGCGAGCCACTCGGCCCAGCTCTCCTTGAACGCGTTCCAGTTCGGCTCGTCCACCCCGTCGGCGGACAGCACCGCGTCGATCACGCCGATCTGCTCCTCGACGAGGGCGTCCGTCGCGGCCATCTGCTCCACGGTCTGCTCGCGGGCCTCGCCCTGGACGATGTCGTACTGGTAGGTGAGCCGCCACGCCTCCTGGGCACCGTGGTCCACCTCCGCGTTGCTGCGCAGGAGCGAGCTCGCCACGCTCGCGACCGACGCCGTGTCGTCGGACGTCGACCGCAGGCTCTGCAGGGCGAAGGCCACGACGAGGACGAGCACGACGGCGAGCACGCCGAGCGCGGTGAGGATCTTCGTGCGGACGGAGAAGTCGGCGAAGCGACGCCGGCGCGTGGGCCGGGGGGTCTCGAGCGTGGACATCGGTGGCTCCTGAGGGGACGAGGGTCGAGAAGAGGGAAGGGCGAGCCCGGCGGGCTCAGGACGCCGCGGCGTCGACGTCGAGCGCGAGCAGCAGCCGGTCGGGGAGCTTGTACGCGCCGCGGATCACGGCGCGCAGCTCCTCGGGGAGCGTCTGGGGCGGCGTCTCGAACTGGTCGGCGTCGACCTCGAGCACGTCGCCGATCGTGTCGACGAGCAGGCTCACGGTCTCGTCGCCGACGAAGACGACGACCATCATCTGGTCCGCGTCGTGGGCCGCCATGCCGAGGCGACGCCGCAGGTCGACGGAGAGCACGACCTGCCCGCGGAGGTTGACGAGGCCCCCGACGTCGTCGGGCGCGAGCGGCACGCGCGTCCGGGCCCGACCCGGCAGGACCTCCTGGACCCGGTCGACGGGGATCCCGCACAGCCGGTCGGCCAGCGTGAACGTCACGAGCTGCTGCGTGGTCATCGGGCACCTGCCAGCGACAGGTCGGCGGCCGTCGCGTCGTCGAAGGGGTCGAGGTCGTCGTAGAAGCCGGGGTCCGCCGCCTGGACGGCGCTGCGGACGTCGAGCAGCTCCGTGACGCGGTCCTTGAGGACGGTCGACCCCGTGAGCCCGTGGCCGTCGATGTCGCTGCGCCGGCGCGCGTCGTCCTCGACGATGTCGAAGATCTCCGTGACCGCCATCGCGATGCTGCGCCCCGCGCGGGTGTACACGACGATGTCGAGCTCGTCCGCGGGCGGGCCGCCCGCCGCCCCCAGGAGCTGGTCGAGCCGCACGAGCGGCAGCAGCGCGCCGCGGTACTGGAGCACCTCGCGCGAGCCGACCTGCTCGATCGTCTCGGAGCGGATCCGTTCGAGCCGCGTCACCGCGGAGAGCGGGATCGCCACGCGGCGGTCCCCCGCCCCGACGACGAGCATCTGCTCGACGGTCGCGACGCTCTCCGTCGTGTCCTGCGCGTACGCGCGGGCCAGGTCCGCGGCGTCGGACGTGAGCACCTTGCGGGCGATCGCCTGGAGATCGAGGATGAGCGCCACCCCGCCGTCGCCGAGCACCGTCGCGCCGGAGTACATGCCGATCTGCTTGAGCCGGTTCGCGAGCGCCTTGACGACGATCTCCTCCATGTTGAGGACGCGGTCGACGATCACGCCGAAGCGCTGGTCGTCCGCCTCGACGACCGCGATGACACGGCCCTCGGACTCCGGGTCGAGCCCGAGCACCTCGGAGAGCGACAGCAGCGGCAGCAGCGTGCCCCGCAGCCGGAAGACGGGCGCGGTGCCGACGTGCTCGATCTCGCCGTGCTGGTCGCCGAGGGCGACGAGCTCGAGGAGGCTGACCTGCGGGATCGCGTAGACCGCCCCGCAGCACATCACCGTGAGCGCGGGCATGATCGCGAGCGTCAGCGGGATCCGCATGCGCCACGTCGTCCCGGTCCCGACCGTCGACTCGACGTCGACCGAGCCGCCGATGGCCTCGATGTTCGTGCGCACGACGTCCATCCCGACGCCGCGCCCGGACACGTTGGTGACCTTCGCGGCCGTCGAGAAGCCGGGCAGGAACAGCAGGTCCAGCAGCTCGGACGGGGCCATCGCGGCGACGTCGCCCGCGGTCCGCAGCCCCTTGGCCACGGCGGTGCGCCCGACCTTCTCGGGGTCGATGCCCGCGCCGTCGTCCGTGATCTCGACGACGACCTGGCCGTTCGAGTGGTAGGCGCGCAGCGTCACGAGCCCCTGGGGCCGCTTGCCGGCGCGGCGCCGGTCCTCGGGCGCCTCGATCCCGTGGTCGACGGCGTTGCGCACCAGGTGCGTCAGCGGGTCCTTCACCGCCTCGAGCAGGGAGCGGTCGAGCTCGGTGTCGCCACCCGTCATCTCGATCCGGACGTCGCGACCGAGCATCTTCGCGAGGTCGCGCACGACGCGCGGCATCTTGGACCACACGTGCTCGATCGGCTGCATGCGCGTCTTCATGACGCCCTCCTGCAGCTCGGACGCGATGAGGCTGAGGCGCTGCGCAGAGCGCTTGGTCTCCTGGTCCTCGCCCGCTCCGGCGATCCGGTCGATCTGGTTGCGCACCAGCACGAGCTCGCCGACCTGCCGCATGAGCGTGTCGAGGAGGTCGACGTCCACCCGGATCGAGCCGTCCGCGGCGTTGCGGGTGTGCGGCTCGGGCTCGGGTGCCGGCTCGGGCGCGGGCGCCGGTCCGACGGCGGGCGCGGGCGCCGGCTCGACGGCGGGCGGTGCCGCGACGGGCGCGGGGGCGAGGTCGGGCGCGGCTGTGCCGTCCGGTCCGAGGACGGGCGTGGGCTCCGGGTCGGTCTCGGGGGCGACGTCGTGCGCGACGTCGGTCGAGGCATCGGTCGCGACGTCCGGCTCCGGTGCCGCCGTACCGTCCTGGACGGCCACGATCCGCGCGACCATCGGGTCGACGTCGAGGTCGTCCCCGACGCCGGACTCGACCTTCGCGAGGATGGCGCGCAAGGTGTCGACGAGGGCGAGCAGGACGTCCGCCGTCAGCTGGTCCATCGCCCGCTCGCCGTCGCGCAGCTCCGACAGGAGCGACTCGCCCACGTGGGACACGCGCTCGAGGTTGCCGAACCCGAGGAAGCCGCTCGTGCCCTTGATCGTGTGCACCGTGCGGAAGATGCTGCTCAGCAGCGCGCGCGACGACGGGTCGCTCTCGAGCGCCACGAGGTCCTGGTCGAGCTGGTCGAGGTTCTCGTAGGACTCGACCAGGAACTCGTGGACGATCTCGTCCATCTCGTCCACGTCCGTACCTCCCCGCCATGTCTGGCGTGCGTCTGTCTCGTCGCCGGTCTCCGGCGTGCGGACCGGGTACCCCCGCGGGTGCCCGGGTGGCCGACCCGTTCGGCACGGGCGGTCATCGCGCACTGTCGGTACGCGGTGCCGCGTCGTGGGGCGCGGGTCGTCCTGGGTGGTGTCAGGCGGTCGCCTTCTGCGCGGCGCGGTTCACGAGCCCCGCGGCCTCCGGGCGCGTCATGCCCTGCAGGACGAGCTCCTCGACCAGCGAGGCGATGAGCTCGTGCACGTCGCGCGGGTTGAGCGGCGAGCCGGAGCGGCGCCGGGCGAGCTCCTTGTTCAGCGGGGCGCAGCGCTCCGCGATGGTCGTGCGCGGGCGTGCCGGGACGGCGGCCATGGGGTCTCCTCTCGGTGCCTCGCGGGCGAGGCGCGTCGGTGGTCGTGAGGTCCTATGCGACGAGCGACCGCTTCTGGCCACCCGTGCGTGCCGCGGCGACCAGGTCCGCGAGCGCGCGGCGCACGGCGAGCGGCGTCGCACCCAGGGGGGCGCCGGGCAGGGCCGCGGCCGCCGTCAGGGCGTCGAGGTACCGCGCCGCGTCGCGCGTCGACTCGCCGGACCCGTGGTCGGGGTCCCACGCGGAGCGCGCCTCGTGCTCGTGCTCGAGGAAGACGGCGGTGAGCTCGGTCACCCAGGCGGCGTCCGTACCGCAGCCCGCGACGGCCTGCTTGACGGCGACGCGGGTGCGGGAGACGGCGGGCCGGCCGGGCCGCGCGCGGTCGGCGAGCGCGTCGCGGACGAGGAGGTGCGCGATCCGCGCGCCGTACTCGTGGTCGGCGACGGTCTGCAGCCGGTCGCGGTCGAACGCCGCCCAGAGCCGGCCGAGCAGGACCGCACGGCGCTCGTCGGTCGGGGCGAGGAGCCCGACGACGGAGCGCAGGGCGAGGTCCTCGTCCTCCTCGACCCACCCGAGCATCCGGGCGCGCGCGTCCGGGTCGAGCGGACGGTCCAGCTCGGGCAGGTCGAACGCCTCCCGGATCGCGCCCGCGTCGATCTGGGTGCGGAGCACGCCACGCTGCCGCGCGGCCGCGCTCACGTGCGTCTCGTAGAGCTGCTCGAGCTGCGCGGAGCGGCCCGCGTCGACGACATCCGTCGCGGGGTCGGGGACGACCGGGAGCTCGTGCAGGAGGCCCGCGAGCCGGCCCTCGTCGTCGACGGTGCCCTCCAGCAGGTCGGTCGACACGATCTGCCCCACCCGGCGCGCGCTGCGGACGCTGCGCAGGAGCGTGCGGTGCATGAGCGTGTAGTCGCCGAGCGCCTGGCGGATCGAGCCGGCCGCGCTCGCGCCGTCGGCGAACACCTCGAGGTCGAAGAACTTGGTGCCGTTGCGCCCCGTCGAGTCGCCGGCCGCGCCGTCGGCGCTCGGGAGGTCGAGGAGCTTGCGGGTGTAGAAGTCGACGGCCGCCTCGACCATGTCGTCGTGCAGGAACCGCGCGACGTCGTGCCGGTGGCAGTACCGCAGCGTCTCGGACGGGATGATCCCGGTCCGGAAGACGGCCTCGAAGACCGCCATGCGCGCCTCGCGCTCGGGGAGCGTCCCGGAGCGCACGCGCAGCGCGAGGTCGGTGGTGAGGCGGTCGAGCTCGTCGCTCGCGCGGTCGTGGGTACGGGGGGCGGGGACGTCGGTGGCGACGGTCGAGGTGTGCATGGCGAGGGTGTGTGCGGCGCCCGCGCGAAAATCGGCCGCTCGCAGCCCCACGGCGACGTGATGTCCGTCACACTCGCCCGCGCGTGGTTCGAGGTCGTGCGCGCAGGTTGGCGCGCGCCCCCGCCGCATAGGCGTGGAGACCACCACGACGAGAGGACCCCTGTGGAGCACAGACGCCGGACGTTCGACGCCGGACCGGGAGCGGGCCTCCTGCTCCCCGCGTCCGCGATCGAGACGGTGGCCCGCCTGCACCGCTGGCAGGCGTTCGCCGGCCTGGCCGACGGCGAGCTGCTGCTCTCGCCCCTGTCCGCGTCACCGCTCCCCCTGCCGTGGACCGTGCCCGCGGGCCGGCGACGGTGGGCGACGGTGCGCCCCGAGGCGATGTGGCACCCGCTCCTCTGGCTGCCCGAGCGCCTGAGCACGCCGCGGGTCCTGCGCGACCCGGTGACGGGCGAGACGTGGGGCGAGACCTACGACGAGTGGGCGCTGCGCGTCGTGCTCGAGCTCACCGAGGCGAGCCCGGTGACCCTCGACGGGCAGGAGTGGGTCCTGCTGCACGACCCGGCGCACGACCGGTTCGTGCGCCCCGTCGGACCGGAGGACCACGACCTCGTGCCGCTCTTCGACGCACGGACCGGGACCTGGCTCGACGTGCTGTCGACCGTGGGGCTCGACGTCGACGACCCCGCGGACGTGGCGCGGGTCGAGGCGTGGCTCGCCGGCGGGGCCGACGCCGCGCTCGACGCGGTGGACCTCGACCGGCACCTGCGGGCCGACGGGCGCGACCCGGCGTGGTCGCTCGACCGGGTGCACCGGCCCCTCGCCGGGCCGGGCGAGTCCCGGACCTACGTCGAGGACCTGCGCGACGCGTCGTCGGCCCTCGTGGCCCGCGAGCTCGGCGAGCGCGCGGCCCGCCTGGGGCGCGGCCGGGCGGCCGCGCGCGAGCTCGGCCGGCAGGTCGGCACGCTCGCGCGCATCGCGTCGACGCTGCTCTCCCCGCGCGAGCTCGTCGCCGAGGACCTCGGGCTGGCGCTGTCGCTCGTCACGGCGAGCGCCGAGCGCGCGACGACGCGGCGGGCCGCGCTCGACGCCGTCGCGGACCTGCGCATGGTGCTCGGCCCGGTCGCGCAGGCGGCGGCCGTCGGGCTCGACCGCGTCGCGCTGCGGTCGGAGATCGAGACGGCGCAGGTGCACCGGCAGGTCGCGACGCTCTCGGGCCGGACGGTCGCCTGAGCGCGCTCGCCCGGCGTCCGGTCAGGCGTCCCGCGGGGCGTGCTTGGCGAGGAACGCGTAGACCTCCGTCGCGTCGACGCCGGGGAAGGCGCCGCTCGGGAGCGCGGAGAGCACGTGCTGGTGCATCCGCGCGCTGGGCCACGACGCGTCCTCCCAGCGCGCGGCCGCGTCCGCGGCCGGGCGACGGCAGCACGACTCGTCCGGGCACGACGACTGCCGCCGCACCGTCGTGTCGCGGCCGCGGAACCACTTCGCCGAGGCGAACGGCACCCCGACGGCGATGGAGAACTGGCCGGACGTCGTCGTGCCGGTCTGGGTGGAGCACCAGAACGTGCCCGCGGGCGTGTCCGTGTACTGGTACGACTCCTGCGCGCGGTCGCGGCGCGTGAACGCCTCGCGGGCGGCCCACTTGCGGCACACCATCTGGCCCTCGATCGAGCCCGTGACGTCGGCGGGCAGGGGCAGGCCGTCGTTCTCGTAGCCGCGGAACAGGGCGCCGTCGTCGCCGACGCGCAGGAAGTGCAGCGGGATGCCGAGGTGCACGGTCGCGAGGTTCGTGAAGCGCTGCGCGGCGGCCTCGTGGGTCACGCCGAACGCGTCGCGCAGGTCCTCCACGGCGAGGTCCTTCTCCCGCTTGCGCCGTTCCAGGAAGTCGACGGCCGCGGTCTGCGGGATGAGGCAGCACGCGGCGAAGTACGTGATCTCGACGCGCTGGCGCAGGAACTCGGCGTAGGAGCGCGGCCGCTCGTGCCCGAGCACGCGGTGCGCGATGGCCTGGAGGGCGAGCGAGCGCAGGCCGTGGCCGCCGGGGATCGACGCGGGCGGCAGGTAGATGCGCCCGTTCTCCAGGTCGGTGACGGTGCGCGTCGAGTGCGGCAGGTCGTCGACGTGCCAGATGGTGAAGCCGAGCTGCTCGGCCATGCGCGCGACGGTGCGGTGGGTGAGCGCGCCGACGGTGTACCCGGCCTTGCGCGTCATCTCCTCGGCGAGCGCCTCGATCTCCGGGTAGTAGTTGTCGCGCGCCTGGCGCTCGAGGCGCAGCTCGGTGTTGGCGCGGCGCGCCTCCTCGGGGGTCGCGACGGCCTCGGTCGCGCGGCGCTGGAGCTCGGCGTGCAGGCCCACGAGGTTCTCCAGCACCGGCAGGGGCAGCTTCTGGCTCGCCTTCACGGCGGGCAGCCCGAGACCCGCGAACAGGGGGCCGCGCTGGGCGCGGTCGAGCGCGATCTCCAGCGCGGCGCGGCGCGACGGCGGCTCGTCCGTGAGCAGGTCGGTGACCGGCACGTCGAGCGCCTGGGCGAGCTGCTGGAGGAGCGACAGCCGCGGCTCGCGGCGCCCGTTCTCGATCATCGACAGCAGGCTCGGCGCAGTGCCCACGGCCTCGCCGAGCGCGTCGAGGGTGAGGCCGCGCGCGGTGCGGAAGTGCCGCACGCGCCGGCCGAGCGTGATGAGGTCCGCCTGGGCCGCGGACGGCTGGGGCTCGGGGCAGTCCCCGGGGCGGCTGGACGACGTCGTGCTGGCCATGGCTTGACAGTACGTCAAGATCGGCGAATCTTCACAGCGTCCTGGTTCGAAATTCGCGCCGGTTCCGCGTGAGGCTGGAGGCACAGCACCGCCCACCCGCCGAGCGAGGAGAACCCCATGACCACCGCCGCAGGCCCCCGCCAGACCCGCCGCACCCGCCAGGCCGCGCTGCTCGACGACGTCGAGACCGACCTCGCCGGGCTGTCGACGGACCGGTCGCCGGGGCAGCGAGGCGACACGGCCGACCCTCGTCCGCGCGACGCGCGCGCCTGGGTGCGGGAGATCGCGACCCTCACCGAGCCGGACGCGATCGTCTGGTGCGACGGCTCCGCGGCGGAGAAGCAGCGCCTGACCGACCTCCTCGTGGACGCCGGGACGCTCCTGCCCCTCGACCCCGAGCTGCGCCCCGGGAGCTACCTCGCGCGCTCCGACCCGAGCGACGTCGCGCGCGTCGAGTCGCGCACGTTCATCTGCTCGCGCGACGAGGTCGACGCCGGCCCGACCAACAACTGGCGCGAGCCGGAGGCCATGCGCGTCGAGCTCCGCGGCGTGTTCGAGGGCTCGATGCGCGGCCGCACGATGTACGTCGTGCCGTTCTCGATGGGCCCGGTGGGCGGCCCCATCTCCCAGGTCGGCATCCAGGTCACCGACTCGCCGTACGTCGTCGTCAGCATGGGGATCATGACGCGCGTCGGGACCGCCGTCATGGACCTCATCGACGCCGGTGCCGCGTTCGTCCCGGCCGTGCACTCGGTGGGCGCGCCGCTCGTCGACGACACCGGGGCGGTCTCCGAGGACGTGCCGTGGCCGTGCAACGACACGAAGTACATCGTCCACTTCCCCGAGACGCGCGAGATCTGGTCGTACGGCTCCGGGTACGGCGGCAACGCCCTCCTCGGCAAGAAGTGCTTCGCGCTGCGCATCGCGTCCGCGATGGCGCGCGACGAGGGCTGGCTCGCCGAGCACATGCTGCTCATCCGCGCGACGTCGCCCGAGGGCCGGGCCTACCACCTCGCCGCGGCCTTCCCGTCCGCGTGCGGCAAGACCAACCTCGCGATGCTGCGACCGACGATCCCCGGCTGGACCGTCGAGACCATCGGCGACGACATCGCGTGGCTGCGCCCCGGCCCCGACGGCCGCCTGCGCGCGATCAACCCCGAGGCCGGCTTCTTCGGCGTCGCGCCCGGCACCGGCGTCGAGACCAACCCCGCCGCCGTCGAGACGTTCGCGCGCGACACGATCTTCACGAACGTCGCGCTCACCGACGACGGCGACGTCTGGTGGGAGGGCCTGACCCCCGAGCCGCCCGCGCACCTGATCGACTGGACCGGCCAGGACTGGACGCCCGACGCCGACCGACCCGCCGCGCACCCGAACTCGCGGTTCACCGTCTCCGCCGCGCAGTGCCCGACGATCGCCGACTCCTGGGAGGACCCCGACGGCGTCCCGATCGACGCGATCGTGTTCGGCGGGCGCCGCGCGACCAACGTCCCGCTCGTCGCGCAGGCGTACGGCTGGGAGCACGGCGTCTTCATGGGCGCCACCATCTCCTCCGAGCAGACCGCCGCCGCCGAGGGCACCGTCGGCGCGCTGCGCCGCGACCCGTTCGCGATGCTGCCCTTCTGCGGCTACAACATGGCCGACCACTGGGCGCACTGGCTCCGCGTCGGCGCCTCCCTCGACCCCGAGAAGCGCCCCAAGATCTTCCAGGTCAACTGGTTCCGCAAGGACGCCGGCGGTCGGTTCCTCTGGCCCGGGTTCGGCGAGAACGCGCGCGTCGTCGCGTGGATCGCGGCACAGGTCGACCGCTCGCGCGGCGTCCGCACCGACAGCGGCGCCGTGAAGAGCCCCGTCGGCCTGCTCCCCGCGCCCGGCGCGCTCGAGCTCGGCGGCCTCGACCTGGACGACGCCGACCTCGACGCCCTGTTCGACGTCTCGCCCGAGCAGTGGCTCGCCGAGGCCGAGCTGACCGCCGAGTTCTTCGACACCTTCGGCAACCGCGTGCCCGACGAGCTCTGGGCGCAGCTCGCGCGGCTGCGGGACCGGCTGGGCGCTTGACCGCGTGCGCCCGGGCCGGGCGCGGCTAGTGTCGGTCGCATGGTCGAACGACGCCCCTGGCAGTCCGAGGCCGACCTGCTGGGCAGGGCGGACGACGCCCACCCGACGGCCTGGTTCGAGCAGCTCTGGGCGTCCGCGGCGAGCGGCACCGTGACGACACCGTGGGAGCACGACGACCCGCACCCCGCGCTGGTGGAGCGGGTCGTCGCCCCGCCGGACGGGGAGCACCGCACGGCGGTCGTCGTCGGGTGCGGGCTCGGCGCCGACGCGGAGCACCTGTCCCGGCTCGGCTACGTCACGACCGCGTTCGACGTCGCGCCGTCCGCGGTCGCCGCCGCGCGCGACCGTCGTCCCGGGTCGGCGGTGACGTACACCGTCGGCGACCTGCTCGACCTGCCCGCTGCGTGGCGCCGGGCCTTCGACCTGGTCGTCGAGGTCTACACGGTCCAGGCCGTGCACCGGGTCGTCCGCGCCGAGCTCACCGCCGGAGTGCGCTCCCTCGTCGCGCCGGGCGGCACGCTCCTCGTGATCCAGGCCGTCGCCGACGAGCCCGACGACGACGGGCCGCCCTGGCCCCTCACCCGAGCCGAGATCGACGCGTTCGGCCAGGACGGGCTCGTCGCCGTCTCGGTCGAGCGGCTGGACCGGCCCGCGCCGGGCGGGCGCGGCCTGTGGCGCGCGGAGCTCCGCCGGGCGGATCAGTAGGCGGTGCCCATGAGCTCGCGGACCTCGGCCAGGGTGCGCTCGGCGGTCGCGTTCGCGCGGGCGTTGCCCTCGCGCAGCACGTCGAGCGGGTCGGGCCCGTCGCCCGCGGCGAGGGCACGACGGCGCGCCCGCAGGGGGCGCAGGTGCTCGACGAGCGCCTCGGTCACCACCTGCTTGAGCCGGCCCGCCCCGGCGGCACCGACCTCGTCCGCGAGGGCCTCGGGCGTCGTCCCGGCGGCGAACGCGCCCAGCGTGAGGAGGTTCGCGACCTCGGGCCGACGCTCGGGCTCGTACGTGACGTGCCGCTCGGAGTCGGTGCGGTGGCGGCGGACGAACCGCGCGGTGGCGTCCTCGTCGTCGCGCAGCTCGAGCGCGTTGCCCGCGGACTTGCTCATCTTGCGCCCGTCGGTGCCGAGCACGGTGGGCGCGGGGGCGAGCAGGACGTCCGGCTCGGGGAAGTACGGCTGCGCGGCGGCGTAGCGCTGGTTGAAGCGTCGTGCGACGGTGCGCGTGAGCTCGACGTGCGGGAGCTGGTCCTGCCCGCCGGGCACGAGGTTGCCGTGGCAGAACAGGATGTCGGCCGCCTGGTGCACGGGGTAGGTGAAGAGCAGGCCGCTCATGGGTCGGCCCTGCCGTGCGGCGGCCGCGACGGCCTCGGCCTTGACGGTCGGGTTCCGCTCGATCTCGGCGGTCGTGACGAGGCTGAGGAACGGCAGCAGGAGCTGGTTGAGCGCCGGGACCGCGGAGTGGGCGAAGACCGTCGTGCGGGCGGGGTCGATCCCGGCCGCGAGGTAGTCGAGGACGATTTCGCGCACGGTGGCGCGCAGGTCTCCCGCGTCGTCGCGGTCGGTGATGACCTGGTAGTCGGCGACGACGAGCACGACCTCGACGCCGTCGTCCTGCAGCCGGACGCGGTTCGCGAGGGTGCCGAGGTAGTGCCCGAGGTGCAGCGCGCCCGTCGGGCGGTCGCCGGTGAGGACGCGGAAGCCGGACGGGTCGGTCGCGAGCCGGGCCTCGATCTGCGCGGACCGCTCGCGGGCCGCCGCGACGGACGCGGTCGACGCCGACGGCCCGGAGGGCGTCGCGGACGGGAGGGCCGACGGCGCGGGGTCGAGGGTCGTGGTCATGGTGCTCTCCTTCGCAAGGAGCCACGCACCACGCCCGGTCGAGGACCGGACCGGCCCGGACATGACGACGTCCCGGCTGCGGCGCGCAGCTCGGGACGTGGGCAGGACTGGTCACGGCTGCGGAGGCAGCCACCACCAGCTCTGCGTGATCATGCGTCCACCCTACGCCCGCCGCGCGGGGCGACGGCCCTCGGTGAGAATGGTCGGATGCCTGAGATCTCCGTCGAGAACGTCACCGGTCCCGTCGCCTACCACGCGGAGGGTCCGGTGTGGTGGCCGGGCTGGGGCGGCCTGCGGTACGTGGACATGCTCGCGGGCGACCTCCTCACGCTCCGGCCCGACGGCGGCGTCGACCGCCTGCACGTGGGCGACCACGCGGCCGTGGTGCGGCCGCGGACCGGGGGCGGGTTCGTCGTCGGGCTCGCGCGGTCGGTCGCGGTGGCGGACGGCGACGACGCTCCGGTCCGCCCGCTCGCGACGCTCGTCGACGACCCGACGGTCCGCCTCAACGAGGGGGCGGCGGCGCCCGACGGCGCGTTCTACGTGGGCGGCCAGGCCGAGGGCGAGCGCACGAGCGCGCTGTACCGGGTGGAGGCGGACGGGTCGGCGCGCGTCGTGCTCGACGGCGTCGAGGTGTCGAACGGGCTCGGGTTCTCGCCGGACGGCTCGCGGGCCTACTACGTCGACTCGGCGACGCGGCGGATCGACGTGCTCGACGTCGTGCCCGCCGCGGAGGACCCGCGCGGGCTCGTGCGGCGCCGCCCGTTCGTGGCGATCGACCCCGACGACGGCCTGCCGGACGGCCTCACGGTCGACGCGGAGGGCGGCGTCTGGGTGGCGCTGTGGGGCGGCGGCGCGGTCCGGCGCTACTCCCCCGACGGCACGCTCGACGCCGTCGTCCCGCTCCCGGTGTCGCAGGTGAGCGCGTGCACGTTCGGCGGCGACGAGCTCGACCGGCTGTTCGTCACGACGTCGCGCCAGGGGCTGGACGACCCCGACGCGGACGAGGCCGCGTCGGGGTCGCTGTTCGTGGCGGACCCGGGGGTCCGGGGCCTCCCGGCCCTGCCGTTCGCGGGCTGAGCGGCCCCGCAGGTCGTCAGCGGACGGCGTCGCGCACGCGCTGCTCCGCGCGGCCCAGGCCGTCGATCTCGAGCGCGACGACGTCGCCCGACCGCAGGTAGGGGAAGCGCCCGGACAGGGCGACTCCCTGCGGGGTGCCGGTGTTGATGAGGTCGCCCGGCTCGAGGACCATGTACTGCGACAGGTGGTGCACGAGGTACGCGACGTCGAAGATCATGTCGGCCGTCGACGAGTCCTGGCGGGGCTCGCCGTTGACCCAGGACCGGAGCCCGAGGTTCTGGACGTCCACCTCGTCGGCGGGGACGAGCCACGGGCCGAGCGGGTTGAACGTCTCGCAGCTCTTGCCCTTCGACCACTGCCCGCCGGAGACCTTCATCTGGTAGTCGCGCTCGGAGACGTCGTGCGACAGGACGTAGCCCGCGACGTGGTCGAGCGCCTCCTCCGGGGACGACAGGTAGCGGGCCCGACGGCCGATCACGACGCCGAGCTCGACCTCCCAGTCGACCGTCGTCGCGCCGGGCGGCACGAGCACGTCGTCGTGCGGGCCGACGACCGTGTTCGAGTGCTTCCAGAAGACGATCGGGACGTCGGGCGGCGTCGAGCCGGACTCGGCGGCGTGCTCGGCGTAGTTCATCCCGATGCAGACGACGGCGGTGGGCCGGGCGACGGGCGCGCCGACGCGCAGCTCGTCCGCGCCGTCGAGCACGGGCAGCGCGCCCGCGGCGAGCGCCGCACGGACCCGGCCGACGCCGTCGGCCGCGAGGAACGCGCCGTCGATGTCGCGGGTGAGCGGGTCGAGGGAGTACACGACCCCGTCCTCGCGGACGGCGGGACGCTCCTGGCCGAGGGGGCCGAGTCGGACGAGCTGCACGGGTGGGTCTCCTAGGTCGGGGCGGGTGGCGCGGGTCCTCAGGCGAGGGCGCGCGCGTGGTCCGGGTTGACGATCGACGGCACGGGGCGGCCCGCGAGGAAGTCGACGGCGTTGCGCGCGGTGTGCACGGGGAGGTCCTGCATGGCCTCGGGCGAGAACCACGCGGCGTGCGGGGTGAGCAGCACGTTGTCCAGGGTGCGCAGGCGCGAGTCGGCGGGCAGCGGCTCGGTCGCGTAGACGTCGAGCGCGGCCGAGCCCACGTGGCCGGACGCGAGCGCGTCGGCGAGCGCGTCCTCGTCGATGAGCGGCCCGCGGCACGTGTTGACGACCCGCACGCCGGGCTTCGCGGCCGCGAGGGTGCGGGCGTCGAGCAGGTGGCGCGTCGACTCGGTGAGCGGCGCGTGCAGCGTGATGACGTCGGCGCGCGCGACGGCCTCGTCGATCCCCACTGCCTCGTGCCCGTCGGACGCCACGGCCTGCGGGTCGACGAACGGGTCGTGCACGAGCACGCGGTAGCCGAGCGCGCGGGCGGAGCGCGCGACCTCGGAGCCGATCCGCCCGTACCCGATGACGGCGACGACGGTGCTGGACAGGCGCGCGGCGTGCTGCGCCGTCGGGGCCCACGTGCCGGCGCGCAGCGCGCGGTCGTAGGCGACGAGGCCGCGGTCGAGCGTGAGGATCATCGCGACCGTGTGGCTCGCGACCTCCTCGATGCAGTAGGTCGGGGTGTTCGCGACGGCGACGCCGCGCTCCGTGGCGGCCGCGACGTCGACCATGTCGTAGCCGATGCCCATGCGCGAGACCATGCGCACCCCGCCCGGGCCGGCGACGGCGTCGAGCACGCGGGCCGTGATCGGGGCCCACTGCACGACGAGCGCGGAGGGCGCGGACCCGCTCGCGGCGGCCTCCTCGACGGCGGCGATCACCTCGTCCTCGGTGCGCGCGGCGGCGCGCACGGCCCGCAGCCCGGCGGCGGTCAGGGTGTCCTCGCACGCGGTCCCGGGCAGGTCGCAGTCGGTGATGACGACGGTGTCGGCTGTCATGCGAGGAATGCTATAGCAAATAGCACCCTCGACCAACCCTCGGGCCGGTCGGATGCTATAGCGTGGGCTCATGACCCTTGCCCCGGACGGCGCCCGTCGCCGCCTCGCCCTCGTCACCGGCGCCAGCTCCGGCATCGGCGCCGCCACCGCCCTCCAGCTCGCGCGCGACGGGCACGACGTCTGGCTCACGTACACCGGCGGCGAGGCCGGCGCGCGCGCCACCGCCGCCCGGTGCGAGGCGGAGGGCGCCGCGACGCGCGTCTCGCGCCTCGACCTGCGCGACACCGCGTCCGTCGAGGCGCTCGTCGCCGAGGTGACCGACGCGTGGGGGCGCCTCGACGTGCTCGTCAACAACGGCGGCGTGTGCCCCTACCGCGCGCTCGACGACATCGAGCTCGACGAGTGGGACCTCGTCATGGAGACGAACGCGCGCGGCACGTTCGTGATGTCGCGCGCCGCGCTCCCGCTGCTGCGCGCGCGCCGTCCGTCGCCCACCGGGGCCACGGTCACGCCGGACGAGCGGGCCGCGCGCGACCGCGCGATCGTCAACCTCTCGTCCATCGCGGGCGAGCAGGGCGCGCTGAAGACCGGCGTGCACTACGCCGCGAGCAAGGCCGCGATCCTCGCGATCACGCGCTCCTTCGCGCGCATCCTCGCGAGCGAGGGCATCCGCGTGAACGCCGTGACCCCCGGCCCCGTGACGAGCGCCATCACCGACCAGCTCGCCCCCGACGCCCGCGCCGGGCTCACCGCGTCCATCCCCCTCGGGGACTTCGGCACGCCCGACGACGTCGCCTGGGTCGTCGCGTCCCTCGCCTCCCCGCGCGCCGGGTTCGTCACCGGCGCGACGTACGACGTCAACGGCGGCGTCCGGATCGACTGACGCCGGTCCACCGGCCCGCCCCGACACTCGCCCACCCCCTGCCCGAGGAGGCACCCATGAGCACGTCCCCGTCCGCCGTCGTCACCGCCCAGGTCGACGCCTTCAACGTCCGCGACCTCGACGGCTTCTGCGCGACCTACGCGCCCGACGCCGTCGTGAGCGGCGTGACCCCCGAGCCGATCGTCGGCCGCGACGCCCTGCGCGCGTTCTACGCGAGCCGGTTCGAGGACCCGGCGCTGCACTGCGTCATCGACGCGTCCGTGACCTTCGGCGACCGCTGGCTCGTCGCGCGCGAGCTCGTCACGACGTCGAACGGCACCGGCGAGACCATCGCGACGTTCGAGGTCCGCGACGGTCTCATCACCCGCGCGAGCATGGTCAAGGGCTGACGCCGGGGCCTCGACCTCGTCGCGAGGTCTACCGGTAGACGTCGCGACGATGTCCCACCGCGACGACAAAGACAAGGAGCACGCCGTCGTCGATCGAGTAGACGACTCGGTAGTCGCCGGTGCGCACCCGCCACAGGTCGCCCTCGCCCACCAGCTTCTTCGCTCCGGCCGGGCGGGGCTCCTCCGCGAGAATCTCGATGGCCGCCTGGACGCGACGTCGCGCCGACGGGTCGAGCTTCTTCAGTTGCCGGACGGCGGCGGGCGCGACCTCGATACGGTGCGTCATGCGAGGCCGAGGTCGGCCTTGACCTGCTCCCACGGGACAGCGCCCCCCGCGTCGTCCAGCTCGTCGCGCGCAGCCTGCGCGGCGCGGAGGTCCGCCAGATCCTCGGCGGCCTCGATCAGGCGGTCGAGGTCGTCCGCGTCGATCACGGCGGCCACCCGACGGCCGCGGCGCGTGAGGTAGACCGGGTCGTGCCCGACGCGCGCCTCGTCGACCACGTCCGCGAGACGAGCGCGCGCCTCAGTCACCGTCAGTTCGCTCATCCCGTCACACTAGCGTCGAGATCGCTGAAATGTACATCTCCGCCAGAATGCTGCAGACGCTCCCTGGGCTACCCGGTGGGCCGACGTTCCAGCCCGGCGGCTCCGTGGGCCCTCCGCTCGGTCGCCGCAGCGAAGACGGACGAGAGGCGAGAAATGGCCCCTGTCGCCGGCCTGCCAGGGGCCACAACTCACTTCTCGCGGCGACGCTGCGGGGGCTCGTCGGGTTTCCTGTACCCCAGGTCAGGTGAGGCCGTACCGCGCGTCGAGGTCGGGGTCGTGGGGCGGGTTGCCGAACGACGCGGTCCAGCCGCCGTCGGCCGCGATCGACTGGCCGGAGACGTAGCCCGCCTCGTCGGACAGCAGGAACGCGACGAGGGCGGCGATCTCCGCGGACTCGGCGATGCGGCCGAGCGGCGGACCCTCGGCGAGCGCCCGCTCCTCGGCGGCCGGGTCGGCGGCGCGGGCGATCTGCGCGTCGAGGTGCGGGGTGCGCACCCCGCCCGGCGCGACGGTGTTGGCGCGGATGCCGTACCGCCCGTACGTCACGGCGACGGAGCGCGCGAGCGCGTCGATGCCGCCCTTCGTCAGCTCGTAGGCGGCGTGGTCGGCGAACGCCGCGCGGCCGTGGATCGAGCCGATGTTGACGATCGACCCCCCGCTCACCTGGTCGGTGAAGGCCTCGACGGCGGCGGCGCAGCCCCAGAGGTAGCCGAGACCGTTGATCTCGACGACGTCGCGCGCGTCCTGCTCGACCTGCGCCGCCCGCTCCGGGTCGGCGAGCGCGTGCAGCGGCGTGCGGACGGTGATGCCCGCGTTGTTCACCCACCCGGCGAGCGGTGCGAGGTCGCGCGCGGCCCGCGCGGCCTCGCGGTGGGTCTCGCGGTCACGCGAGTCCCCCAGCACGACGCCGGCGCACACCCCCTCCTCGACCGTCCCCGAGCCGGGGGTGCGCTCCAGCCCGACGACGGTCCACCCGTCGGCGGTGAGGCGCGCGGCCACGGCGCGGCCGATGCCCTTGCCGCTGCCGGTGACGACGACGCTGCGCTGCTTGCTCACGGGTCCAGCCGACGGTCCGGTCACGGGGCTGCCTCCAGGTCGAAGCGGTCGGGGTCGAGCGTGAAGCCCAGGCCGGGGCCGTCGGGCGGGGTCGCGTGACCGCCGTCGAACACGGGACCGCCGCGCACGAGCAGCGGCGCGGGGTCGTAGGGGTTGCCCGCGGGCGAGCGGTCGAACGTCTCGACGCCGATGCCCGCCGCTCCGCCCAGGTGCACGCTGACCTCCGGGTACACGTGGCTGGACACGACCTTCCCCCGCGCGGCCCACGCGCGCACGAGCGGGTCGGCGGGCGTGATGCCGCCGATCGCGACGACGTCGACGCGCGGCACGTCGAGCGCGCCCTGCGCGTCGAGCCGGGCGAAGACCTCGGGGTCGGTCACCTCGTCGCCCACGGAGAGCGGCAGCCCGGACGCGTCGCGGACGCGCGCCGCGCCGGCCGCGTCCTCGGGCAGCAGCGGGTCCTCGAGCCACGCGAGCGCGGGCGCGCTCTCCCCCGCCGCACCCGTGACGCCCCACGCGTCGAGGTCCGCGAGCGCCTCGTCGGCGTCGCGCCAGCCGAAGCCCACGTCGACGACGACGCCGCTGCGCCCCGCGACGGTCGGACGGCCGGTGACGTCGGGCAGCTCGGCGCGCAGGATCGCGAGCAGGTCGCGCATGAGCGCACGGTCGGGCGAGCGCGAGATCTTCAGCAGCGGCCACCCGGCGCGCGCGTGCGCGAGCACCTCGTCCGCGACGTCGCGCGCGGTGCGGCCGGGCGTCGGGTACGCCGCGACGAGGATCGCGGGGCGTGGCACCGCGACGGCCACGGGCGAGACGTCGCGAGGGCTCCCGGCGACAGCACGCGACGGAGCGTCCCTGTCGCCGCCGACACCCGGCTCCGCGGACTCGGCGAGGTGCTGGCCGTCGTCGAGCAGGGACCACACCGGACGCCCGGCGAGCCGGCCCGCGAGGTCCCACAGCGCGACGTCGACCAGGCCGATCGCGCGCCGCACGAGGCCCACACGGCCGACGATCGCGGACCCGCGCAGGGCCGCGTCCCACGCGGCGCCGACGCTCTGGCGCGCGGCGACGCCGTCGGACGCCACGATCTCGCGGCCCACCGCGTGCGGGGCGACGAGCCGGTCCACGAGCTCGGCCATGGGCGCCTCGCGCGTGAGCGCGTACGACTCCCCGGCGACGGTGCGGCCGTCGTCCGTCTCGGCGACGACGCGCACACCGACGTACTCGCGGCGCTCGACCGTCATCGCGCCGAGGCGCAGCGGCTGCGGCAGCGGGACGACGGTCGTCGCCGTGCGGACGGCGACGACGCGCGCGGCGGGCACCGCGCTCACTCCGGCTTCTTGGCGAGCGGCACGCCGTAGTCGACGAGGAACCCGCCGTCGACGTAGACGGTCTGGCCGACCATGTACGCGGCCTGGTCGGACACGAGCCAGCTCACGGCGTTCCCGATCTCCTCCGGCTGGGCGAGCCGGCGCGCGGGGATGCGCGCGAGGATCGTCTCCTCCGAGAGCGTGCCCTGCGCGACGCCCTGGCGGAACACGCCCGTGTCGATGTAGCCGGGCGCGACGGCGTTGACCCGCACGCCGCGCGCGGCCCACTCGGCGCCCGCGGTCGCAGTCAGCCCGATGACGGCGGCCTTGGTCGTGGAGTACGGGGCCCGTCCCGCGGAGCCGCGGGCCGAGACGGATGAGATGTTGACGACCGCGCCCCGGCCCGCCGCGAGCATGTGGCGACCCGCGGCCTGGAGGCACGCGAAGACGCCGTGCAGGTTGACGTCCACGACGGCCGACCACTCGTCCCACGTGAGGTCCTCGAGCGCGCGGTGGCGCTGGATGCCCGCGTTGTTGACGAGCGCGTCGATCCCGCCGAACGCGTCCGCGAGGTCGTCGAACGCGGCGCGCACGGCGGCGTGGTCGGTGACGTCGAGCGAGGCCCACACGAGTCCGGGCGCGTCGGGGATGGCGCCGAGGTCGAGCGCGGGGAGGTCGTGCTGCACGACGTCCGCGCACACGACCCGGAACCCGTCGGTCGCGAGACGCTCGGCGACGGCACGGCCGATGCCGGCCGCTCCCCCGGTGACGACGGCGAGCGGGACGCGCGGGGCGTCGAGGGCGGGGGTGGTCACTGGTCCTCCTCGGGGACGGGACGGGTCGGGGGTGCGGCGGTTCGTGGTGCGCCGACGCCGGGGGGCCAGGCGGCGGTGCCGGCGAGCACGTCGTCGACGACGGCGCACGCGTGCCGCTCCAGCCGTTCGAGCGAGCCCGGCGCGAGCGGCGACTGCCACGCCTGGTAGGCGCCGACGTCGTACGCCTCGCGCGTGGGCAGGTAGACGAAGCCGGGGCCGTTGGTGAGGTTCGCGACGACGACGGGCCGCGTCCTGGCGTGGGCACGCACCGTGCGCTGGAGGCGCGAGTACGCCTCGCCCGGGTGCGCGACGAGCAGCGCCTCGCCGACGCGCCACACCCACGTGGGGTGCTGGACGGTCGGGCCGGTGACGTAGCCGTCGCGCAGGTTCCGCGCGCGGCGCAGACGCTCCTCGCGCGAGCGCGGGTCGATGCCGGCCCACTCAGTCTCGAGCTCGTCCCACGTCGGGAGGTCGCGCAGGTCGAGCGTGACGGGCTCCGCCACGGCGGCGAGCGTCCGTGCGTCGGGCCGGGCGGCTGTGCCGGTGCCGGTGCCGGTGCCGGTGCCAGGGAGCGCGGCCGACGGCGCGGGCTCCCAGACCGCGAGCGGCGCGCCGGACTCGACGACGTGGGTCAGCTCCAGCTCCGTGCCCGGCGGCGGGAGCTCCGCGAGCGCGGCGAACACCGCGTGGCCGAGCGAGGTGCCGTGGCGGTCCGCGACGGCGGTGTCGCCCGTGTACTGCTCGCGCGGGGCGAGCTCGCCCGACGCTCCCTGGAGGAACGCGACGGGGGCGCCCGTCTCGCGCTCGACGAGGTCGCGCATCGCGCCCACGTAGTCGGGCGAGACGAGCCGGTTCTGCCACGCGAGCGTCGTCGGGTGGCACGCGTAGTTGACGATCGTCGCGAGGGTGACATGCTCGCCCACGGGCGCGGCGCCGTCGGGCCGGGTGTCCGCGACGGCCGCGGGGCGCGCCGTGAGCCGCCCGACGACGACCGTGTCGTCCGCGGGGTCGGCACCGGGCGAGCGCGGGGTGCCGGCGTCGGGGTTGAAACCGACGAGGGGCCGGGGCGGCGTGCTCTCCGCAGCTGCTCCCGCGGCCGTCCCCGCCTCCCCGCCGGCGCAGCCGTCGAGCAGCGCCTCGCGGTTCGACGCGAGGCCGCAGCGGCCGGTCGTCCACTCGAGGGTCGCGGGCCGGAGGGAAGCGATCGCCTCCACGGCGGCGTCGGCCGCTGCGCGGGCGAGGTCGTGCAGGTACTCGACGCCGCGGTCGCCGCCGGCGAGGTCGGCGTCGCCCGAGCACAGGACGGGCCCGGCGTGCGTGTGGGAGAGCGAGACGAGCAGGCGCTCGACGGGCAGCCCGGTCGCGTCGAGCACGGTCGTGCGCAAGGTCGCCTCGTCGTCGACCCGGCGCCACCACGTGCCGTCGATGGTCACGAGCACGAAGGGCTCGGCGGCGGCCCCGCGGTCGGGGCGCTCCTCCGCGAGCGCGACGGCGGTCAGCGTCATCGCGCGGTGGGCGCCCTCGGAGACGTCCCAGTCCGCCGGGCCCCAGTTGCGCGCCCGGACGCCCGGGGCGGGCGTGACGTCGCGGACGGCGACGCCGGCCAGGCCGACGAACGCGGGGACGGGGGCCCGCGTGTGCAGGGCGACCATCGCACCTCCTCTGGGCTCGGGAGTGCCGATGCTATAGCATGTTGTCTTGTCGAGACGCCCCCGGGACGGCACCGTGGCCGCTATCCTTCAGCGGCGCCCGACCCTCGACGATCCGAGCCCGCCGCCCCCACGACACCACGGAGAAACCATGGCGCTCAAGAGCGTGCCGGACCAGAACGTCGCCGACCGCGTCACGGTCGAGCTGCGCGAGGCGATCTTCAGCGGCGACCTCGCGCCGGGCGAGCGGCTCGTCGAGCGCAAGCTCGCCGAACGCCTCGGCACGAGCCACATCCCGGTGCGCGAGGCGCTCACACGCCTGACCCAGGAAGGCCTCGTCGAGCGGCTCCCCCACCGCGGCGCGCGCGTCGCCGCGCTCACGAGCCGCGACCTGGAGGAGATCTCGAGCCTGCGCACCCTGCTGGAGCAGTTCGCCGTCGTGCGGGTCCAGGACGCCTGGGACCCGGCGAAGGAGGCGAAGCTGCGCAAGACGGTCCAGCAGATGGTCCAGGCGGCGGAGAAGGGCAGCAACGCCCGCGTGTTCGAGCTCGACCGGCGCTTCCACGAGCAGCTCTGGGAGATGGCCGACCACCGCATGCTCATGACGCTCAACGCCCAGCTCCGCAGTCGCATCACCGGCTTCCTCCGCGCCGCGAACGCCGCGCTCGAACCCGAGGCGCGCGTCGCGCACGCGCGCACCCACGACCTCATCGTCGACGCCATCGCGGGCGGCGACCCGGACACGGCCCAGCGCGTCATGGCCGAGCACATCGGCGAGGCCGCCGCGCGCCTCGCGAGCCACACGGACGACGAGGCCGAGCCCGCCGCGGCGAACGGCTGACCGCTCGCTCTCGCAGGAGGAGCCCGGATGGCGGCACCGCCGCCATCCGGGGCGTTCGTGCGCGCCCAGCCCGGCCCGCACGGTCCGTCGCGTCGCACGCCGACGGTCGTCCCGTGACCCTACTTTTGCTATAGCATCCCGTCAATACCGGCACGGACCCTGGGATCCTGATGCACCTGCGCACCGCCACGCCCGACGACGTCCCCTCGCTCTACGCCCTGTGGGGCCGTGCGTTCGACGCGCCGCTCATGGTGCCGGTCTACGAGACGGACGACGGCCGCCTCGACCGCACGCACGTCGCCGTCGACCCGCTCGACGGCGGGGTGGTCGGCTCGGTGTACTGGACGCCGCGCGAGCTCGGCGGGCCCGACGGCGGCACCCTCCGGGCGGGCGGTGTCGCGAACGTCGCGACCGCCCCTGAGGCGCGGGGCCGGGGCCTCGTCCGCGCCCTGCTCGCGCGGGCCGTCGAGCAGATGGAGCACGACGGCGCGGACGTCGCGCTGCTGTTCACCGGCACCCCGGACGTCTACCGGTCGAGCGGCTTCGAGACGTTCGACGTGCCGCTCCTGCGCGGCGCACCGCGTCCGGTCGACGACGCGGCAACCCACGCGGTGAACGGCCTCGCTGCCGACTCGTTCCGCCTTCCCACCCCAGGCGACGCGCCGTCCAGGCCGGGGGTGCCGCCGTCGGGCTCGGCGGACGACGCACCCCTGACCGTCCGCACCGACCGCCTGCCCGGCGTGCCGTGGCCCGCGTGGTCGATCGCGCTGGGGTGGGAGCAGGTCGCCGTGCTGCACGACGCGTTCGACACGGTGGCCGACGGACCTCGCCCCCTCGCCACCCGGCGCACCGCCGAGCACTGGGAGCGGCGCATCCCGCTCTGGTACTCCGGCGCCGAGGTGTTCACCGCACGGGCCGCCGACGGGCAGGTCATGGGCTACCTCGTCCTCGAGCCCGAGCCAGGCGTGCTGAAGGTCCGCGAGCTCGGCGTCGACCCGACGTCGGACCGCGCGCGCGACATCGTCGACGCCCTCGCGCGCACCACGCTCCACCGCGCGCACCTGCACGGCTCCGCCACGGTCGAGGTGCGCCTCCCCGCGCACGCCCTGACCGACCGCTTCGCCGCCGCCGTCCTCGACGCGCCCGTCGTCGCGACCGACACGACCGGCATGCTCCGGCCGGTCCGCGCGCCGGCCGACGTCGTCGCGCACCTCCGTGACGCCGCCGCGGCCGGGGTGGCCTTCCACTGGCCCGGCGACTACCTCTGACCCCCCACGCCGAGGTAGACCCCTGGCCTGCCGAGGTAGAGCCATGGTGGGCCGAAGCGGAGAACCCCGCCCTGGTGCCCGACGGCGCGCTCAGGACGGTGGCCTTGGTCCGGGTTGTGGCCGTGCACCGCACGCGACACTCCCGTGTCCCGACACGTGGCGCCGCCACCGGGGAGCCCCCGGGCCCGGCGGTCGCCGAGCGGCGGGCGGGCATGGAGGTGAAGAGGCGACCGAGCCAGGCTTGCCCGGCCCACGACCGCCAGGCCGACCGACGGCGCGCCGACCCAAGCCCGCGCGCGCCGCAGGTCACACCGCGGCTCTACCTCGCGTGACCGGAGCTCTACCTCCCGCGGCCACGGCTCCACCTCGGCGCGGCCGGCGTGCCACCTTCCACAGAGGTTCGCTTGCTATGGCAATTGTTCTTGCTCGATAACCTATCTGACCTGCGCTGACGTCTTTCGCGCTGCTCTTGACGATGCCATAGCATCCAGCTACTCTCCGAGAGTCCGGTTCACCGTCGCAACGACGCGCACGAACCCGCTGACCCCCTACCCAGCACCGGAACCGCACGACCCCCGCAGCACCGCTCCCCCGGAACACCCCGCAGCCCCGGGCCGCCGGAGCCATGGCGTCGCTCGCCCGCACGGCGTCCTCCCGACGTCACGAAGGGTGCCCCCGTTGTCCACTCCCCGATCCCACACCCGCACCGCGTCCGGCCATCCCGGCGCGACCGAGCCCACGCCCACCGAGGCGGCGGCGTCGCCCTCGCGCCGACACCTGCTGCTCGTCGCCGGCATCGCCTCCCTCGCCGCGGGCGCCGTCGCGCTCGGCAGCACCAGCGCGCACGCGGCGCCGCTCGCCGGAACGCTCGCCACGGGCAAGAACGACACGCCCGACACCGAGGTCCCCGTCGCCGCCACCGTCGCCCAGCTCACCGGCTGGAAGGCCAAGAAGCTCGACGACGGCGCCGTCGTCCAGCTCCTCGGCCACGCGGCGCCGGGCGACGGCGCTGCCCGCCTCGTCCGCTACGACGCGAGGTCCACCGCGACCCCGAACGGCGGCACCGTCCTCGCCCCCACCGACGCCGGTGCCACCGGCCGCTGGCACACCCTCCACACCGGCACCGCGGACTTCCGCTGGTTCGGACTCTTCGGCCCCGAGAACCCCGCCGACGACGCCCTCGACGCCCTCGTGAACGACCCCGGCATCAGCCGCATCGAAACCCGCACAGACCTCAACTTCACCCGCCGCCACACCTACACACGCTCGGACCTCGAGCTCGACTTCGGCGGGCACACGGTCACGACGGAGGGCATCGAGCGCAACGCCCACGACAACCCGTTCGGGGCGGTCCTGTTCTTCCAGGGCCGCGTGACGGACGAGACGCAGCAGCGCACCCTCGCCGCGACGCTCCCCGACCTCACGGACGTCTTCGAGGTCGCGGACGCGGGCGCGTTCGCCGTCGGGCAGTGGTGGGCGCTGCGCTCGGACGAGCGCCCGGGCGGCGGTGGGGACGAGCGCGAGCTCCAGCGCCTCGTCCAGATCACGCAGATCGTCGACGCCACCCACGTGCGCGTCGACTACAAGAACGGCTGGGAGCTGCCCGCCGGGCGGGTGCTCACCTGGACGCGCGTCGAGCCCGTCGAGCAGGTGCACGTGCGCGCGATGACGTTCCACGGGTCCGGGCCCTTCGACGGCCCGGCGAACGGCGAGCTGCCCGACGACCGCGAGATGACCGGCTCCCACCCCGTCGCGTTCGAGTACGCGGTGCGCTGCGACGTCTCGGACGTGCACGGCCACCGCACGTGGTGGCCGGTGATCATGCGGCGTTGGAACACCCACTTCGTCACGGAGCGGTGCTCGGTCGCCAACCCGCCGACGGTGTTCTACGGCGGCGCCGGCTACCTCACGCAGCAGATCTACTGCCTGTACGGGCGGGTCTCCGACTGCACGAGCCACAACGCGCGGCACCTCAACGACCTCACGGCGTCGGCGTACTGCCTCGTGGAGAACTGCCACGGCGACGGGGACGACCAGGGCGGCAACCCCTTCACGACCCACGGCCAGTACGAGCACGACCTCGTGTTCGTCGGCAACAGCGGGCTCATGGACATCGCCAACTCGGGCGGCCAGTGGGGCACGGCGGCCAAGCGCATCACGGTCAAGCACCACACGTGCTCGTGGTTCGTCGCGGGCACCAAGATCACGGACCTCACGCTCGAGGACGTGCACGTCGTCGCACGGTCGACGTTCGACCCGCAGGCGACGCTCACGATCAACGCCGACGGCGCACAGGTGCGCGGCTGCACGGCCGGCTTCTTCGCCGTCGGGCAGCGGTCGTCGCTGTCGCGGCGTCCGACGGTCGTCGAGGACTGCGCGTTCGCGCTGCCCGCGGGGTCGGTGCTGCACCAGACGCCGGTGACGGCCCCCGTGCACTTCGTGCGCACCCGCATCACCGGCGTGGACGGCACGATCCTGCGCGGCGCCGGCCCCGTGACGTTCACCGACTGCGAGCTCGTCGGCGGCACGGACGACGTCCCGGCCGCGCCGGTCGACCTCGGCTCGGCGGACGTCACCGTCACGGGCGGGTCGTGGCAGGGCGTGGGCGTGCGGCTCAGCGGCGCGCGCGACCAGCGGCTCGTGCTCGACGGCGTCCGGGCCGCGGGCACGACGACGGCCGGGGCCCTCGTCTCGCGTGGCACCGGCGCGGGCGCCGTGGACGTCACGCTCCGCGGCGCCGACCTGCGGACTGCCGACGGCACCGCGCACGTCGCGCTGCGCCCCGGCGACCGCTACGCCGCGACCGGCTCGCGGTTCACGGGCGGTCGCCTCGACCTGCCCGACGGCGTGCGCGTCCTCCATGCGCGCAACGTCGAGACCGGCGTCGACCGCGCGGGCCTGCCGACCGCGGGCGACGGCGTGCTCGTCGACGCGAACCTCACCGTGTGACCCGCCCGGGCGGCGCCCGGGCACCCTGATCCAGCCTCCCCACCGACACCCGCGCCGTCGCGCCGGGCCGACGAAAGGACACCCCATGACCCTCGAGACCACGACCGAGCCGACGACGGCCGCGCCGGGCGAGGCCGCCCAGGCGCCCTCGCGGCGCAACCTGCTGCGCGTCGCCGGCATCGCCTCCCTCGCCGCGGGCGCCGTCGCGCTCGGCAGCGGCAGCGCCCACGCGGCGCCCCTCCCCGGCGCACCGCTCACGGCGAAGAAGGACGACAAGCCCGACGACGAGGTCCTCGTCGCCACCACCGTCGCCCAGCTCACCGGCTGGAAGGCCAAGAAGCTCGACGACGGCACCGTCGCCCAGCTCCTCGGCCACGCGACCGCCGGCGACGGCGCCGCCCGGCTCCTGCGGTACGACGCGAGGTCCACCGCCGCCGCCAACGGTGGCACCGTCCTCGCCCCGCAGGACGCGGGAGCCAAGGGCCGCTGGCACACCCTGCACACCGGCACCGCGGACTTCCGCTGGTTCGGCCTCTTCGGCCCCGACACCCCCGCCGACGACGCCCTCGACGCCCTCGTGAACGACCCCAGCATCACCCGCATCGAGGCCCGCACGGACCTCAACTTCACCCGCCGCCACACGTTCACGCGCTCGAACCTCGAGCTCGACTTCGGCAACCACCTCATGACGACCGAGGGCATCGAGGACGCCGGGCAGGACGACCCGTTCGCGGCCGTGCTGTTCTTCCGTGGGAAGGTCACGGACGACGTCCGGAAGAACACCCTGACGGCGACGATGCCGGAGCTGCGCGACGACTACGAGGTCGCGGACTCGTCGCAGTTCGAGGTGGGCCAGTGGTACGCGGTCGAGGTCAACGCGCTGGCCGGCCGGTGGGAGCGCGAGCTCCAGCGCCTCGTCCAGATCACGCAGATCGTCGACGCCACCCACGTGCGCGTCAACTACAAGGCGGGCTGGTCGCTCGCGAAGGGCCGCACGCTCACGTGGACGCGCGTCGAGCCGGTCGAGCAGGTGCACGTGCGCAACCTCGCGTTCCGCGGCCGGCCCGACGGCGACCAGTACACCGGCTCGCACCCGATCGCCTACGAGTACGCGGTGCGCTGCGACGTGGAGAACGTGCACGGCGTCGCGACGTTCTGGCCGCTCGTCATGCGCCGCTGGAGCACGTTCTTCCGCACGGCGGGCTGCTCGCTGACCAACCCGGCGTCGGTCACGTGGGGCGGCGCGGGCTACCTGACGCAGCAGATCTACTGCAACTACGGGCACGTCGTCGACTGCCACACGACCAACGCGCGGCACCTCAACGACTGGACCGCGTCGTCGTACGGGCTCGTGGAGAACTGCCACGGCGACGGCGACGACCAGGGCCCGTTCGTCACGCACGGCCAGTACGAGCACGACCTCACGTACGTGGGGAACTCGGGCCTCATGACGTTCGCCAACTCGGGCGCGGCCTGGGGCGGCGCGGCCAAGCGCATCACGGTGACGCGGCACGTGTGCTCGTGGTTCGTCGCGCGCGTCAAGGTCACCGACCTCACGCTCGAGGACGTGCAGGTCATCCGCAAGGACGGCCTCGCGGGCTCGGGGATGCTGTGGGTCAACGCCGACGGCGTGCAGCTCCGCGGCTGCCAGGCCGACGACACCCTGATCATCTCCCAGGCCTCGGCGCTGTCGAAGCGGCCCAACGTCATCGAGGGGTCGCGCTTCGCGGTCCTGCCGGACACCGCGATCACCCAGGCGAACGTCACGAACCCGGTGCACCTCGTGCGCACGACCCTCGACGGGCTGAAGAACGCGTCGTTCGCCGGGAAGGGCGCCGTCGTGCTGGACGCGTGCACGCTCGAGGCGGCCGAGGGCGAGGGGACGGTGACGGCGAGCGGCGACCTCACGGTGCGCGGCGGCGTCGTGCGCAACGTCGCCCTCGTCGCGGCGGGCGCGGCCGACCAGACCGTCCGGCTCGACGGCGGCGCGCGGCTCGAGGGCAAGCCCGCGGGCGGGAGCTTCCTGCGCCGAGCGAAGGCGGACAAGCCGGTCACCTGGGCGCTCGACGGCGTCCGGAGCACCGCGCCGTCGGGCGACACTGGGCACGTGAACCTCGACGCCGGTATCAACAGCTGGTCCGCCACGGGCTCGACCTTCGCGGGCGGGACCCTGGCGCTCGCACCGTCCGCCCTGGGCGGCGACTCGTACGTCCTGCACAGCGGCAACGTCGAGCAGGGCGTCACCCGCACGGCGTTCCCCGAGGACGGCGACCGCGTCGTCACGACGGGCAACCTCGTCGCCTGACGAGCCCCCTCGTGCCGCTCTCCGCACCGGGCGCGACCCGGCGCGGTGAGCACCGCACGAGGCGAGACGACGAAGGGGCCGGGGGTGGTGAGTGCGGGTCGTGGCGGGCCTGGCGGGAGCGCCGCGAGGAACGAGCCGCGCGGATGGTAGACCCGCACTCACCACCCCCGGCCCCGACCCACGTCGACCACCGCGCCGGTGCCGCAGCCGCGACGCGAAAGGTCACAACTCCGCATCGCGTCGTGCGCGAGTTAACACGAGCGCCGATCTGGCGTAACATCGGCATGGCAGGCTTGCTATAGCAAATAGCAAACGAGGCCTGCCAGGGGCGGGAGACCCCCGCCCCGCAGGACCATCGCAACGGAGCAAGGACCGCACACGTGACCCCCACCCCCCAGCCTGTCACCGTCGCCCTCGTCGGCGCCGGGAACCGCGGACAGACGTACGCGCGCTGGATCGCCGAGCACCCGGAGCGCGCCCGTCTGGTCGCGGTCGCCGACCCTCGGGCGCACCAGCGCGGGCTCGTCGTCGACCAGGCCGTCGCGGCCCAGGCCGACGTCCCCGCCGACCCGGGTGCCGCGCTCGCCGTCGACCCGGCTGCCGTTCCCGCCGCCGCCCCGGGTGCCGGGCGCGCCGTCGACCCGGGTGCCGCGCGGCCGCAGGTCGCGGAGTTCGCGACCTGGCGCGACCTCGTCGCCGCGGGCGACGCCGACCGGGCCGCAGGGGGCACGGGCCGGCTCGCGGACATGGTGATCGTCGCGACGCAGGACCGCGAGCACCGCGACCCCGTCGTCGCGCTCGCGCCGCAGGGGTACGCGATCCTCGTCGAGAAGCCGCTCGCGCCGAGCCCGGAGGAGTGCCGGGACGTCGTCGACGCGGTCGAGGCGTCGGGCGTGCTCTTCGGCGTCTGCCACGTGATGCGCTACATGCCGTACACGGACCTCGTGAAGTCCGTCGTCGACTCCGGCGTCCTGGGCGAGATCGTCAACGTCCAGCACCTCGAGCCCGTCGGCTGGTGGCACGACGCCCACTCCTACGTGCGCGGCCCGTGGCGCTCGGAGAAGACGTCGAGCCCGATGCTCCTCGCGAAGTCGAGCCACGACCTCGACTGGATCCGCTACGTCACGGGCAAGCGGATCGCGACGGTCGCGAGCTTCGGCTCCCTGAAGCACTTCCGGCCCGAGGAGCGGCCCGCGGGCGCGGCGGACCGCTGCCTGGACTGCCCGCTCGAGCCCACGTGCCCGTACTCGGCGCCCCGCCTCTACCTGACCACGCTGCGCGAGAAGGGCCCGATCTGGCCCGTCTCCGTCATCACGGACGCGACCGACGAGGCGGGCGTCGTCGAGGCCCTGCGCACCGGCGACTACGGCCGGTGCGTCTACGCCTCGGACAACGACGTCGTCGACCACCAGGTCGTCGCCATGGAGCTCGAGGGCGGCGGCGCGGCGACGTTCACCATGACCGCGTTCTCCGAGCAGGACCACCGCAAGACCCAGATCTTCGGCACCCACGGGTGCCTCGACGGCGACGGGGAGAAGGTCCGCGTGACCGACTTCCGCGACGGCAGCGTCACCGTGCACGACGGCGGCCACCACGGCGCCACGAACGCCGCCGACGACCACGGCGGCGGCGACTCGGGGGTGATGGACGCGTTCGTGCGCGCCGTCGCGACGGGGGACCCGAGCCACGTCCGGTCGGGCGCCGTCGAGTCCTTGCAGAGCCACCTCGCCGTGTTCGCGGCCGAGGAGTCGCGCCACCGGCGCACCGTCGTCGACGTCCCGGCGCGCTGACGCGCCGGGCCCGACGACCGCACCACCACAGCACCAACCGCCCAGCAGCACCCCCACCCCCACCCGCCCACCCGGGCGGGACCTCACCAAGGAGACACGTCGATGACCCTGCGCACGACGAAGCGCCTCTGGACCGCCGCGCTCGCGGTCGGCACGCTCGGCGCGCTGAGCGCCTGCGCCGGCGGTGCCGGTGCCGGCAGCTCCACCCCCACGCCCGAGGACGGTGCCGCGTCCGGCTCCGTCACCATGTGGACCTACCCCGTCATCGCCGACGAGGCCGCCCACAAGGCCTTCTGGGACGAGCAGGTCGCCGCGTTCCAGGAGGAGAACCCCGACGTCGACGTCAAGGTCGAGATCTACCCCTGGGCCGGCCGCGACGAGACGCTCGCGACCGCGATCGCGGGCAACAAGGGCCCCGACGTCGTCTACCTCATCCCGGACCAGATCCCGAAGTACGGCAAGTCCCTCGCCGCGGTGGACAACTACGTCACGGACCAGGTGGGCGACCTGCGCGAGAACGCGTCGAAGGCCGTCACGGTCGACGGCGCGATGCTCGGCTCGCCGCTGATCATGAACAGCAAGCCGCTCGTGTGCAACGCCGCCGCGTTCGAGGCCGTCGGCGAGGCGGGCAACTACCCCGAGACGTGGGACGACCTCATGGCGCTCGCGCCGACGTTCCAGGCCGCCGGCTACGACGTCACCAACTACTGGGGCTCGGTCGACGCGACGCTCAACGAGTCCTTCTACCCGCTGCTGTGGCAGGCGGGCGGGTCCGTCTTCTCCGAGGACGGCTCGTCGGTCGCGTTCGACTCCCCCGAGGGCGTCGAGGCGCTGCAGTTCGCGGTCGACCTCGCCGAGGGCGGGTACATCGAGAAGGACCTGCTGACGACCATCCCCGCGTTCGAGCAGACGAACACCGCCAAGGGCAAGATCGCGTGCACCTGGCAGCAGGGCCCGGCGGACGTCGCGGGCTTCTGGGGCGAGGAGAACGTCGTCGTGCTCCCGCCGCTCAAGGAGGCCGAGGCGGTCGCGTTCGGCACCGTCGGCTCGCTGTCCGTGCTCAAGACGGCCGACAGCCTCGACGCCGCGGGCAAGTGGGCCGCGTTCGCGACCTCGCCCGAGGTGAGCGCCGAGTACGCCAAGGCCGCCGGCTGGTTCTCGCCGTACGAGAGCGAGTCGGGCCTCTACGCCGACGACGCAGTGCTGTCCGCGCTCGAGGAGACGCTCCAGTACACGACGGCCGGCGAGGTCAACGAGAAGTCCCGTGAGGTCATGGGCGTGCTCGCCCCGGAGCTCCAGGCCGCGCTCATCGGCGAGAAGACGCCGGAGCAGGCCCTGAAGGACGCGGCCGCGGCGGCGAACCCGCTGCTCGGCTGACCGACGCCGCGGCGCGGGCAGCCGTCCCCCTGCTGCCCGCGCCGCGGTACCTCGCGGTACGAGAGGAGAACCCATGACCGCGACCGCCCCCACCTCGGACGGGCTGACCGCCGACGGGGCCGACCGGCGCCCGGCGCCGAAGCCCCCGCGCGGCACGACCCGCCGCGTCCTGGAGCGCCGAGAGGCGAGGATCGGCCTGCTGTTCGCCCTCCCCGCGTTCCTGCTGTTCCTGCTGTTCCGCTTCGGCCCGGCGATCGCCGGCGTCGCGCTGAGCTTCTTCGACTACACCATCGGCGTCGGTGCCGAGTGGACGGGCGTCGAGAACTTCCGGCGCATGGTCGACGACCCGATCTTCTGGTCGGCGCTGCGCGTCACGGTCGTGCTGAGCGTGCTCATCGTCCCCGTGTCGCTCGCGATCTCGACGTTCATGGCGCTCATGGTGCGCCGCTCGTTCCGCGGCTCCGGCTTCTACCGCTCGGTGTTCTTCCTGCCCGTCGTCACGAGCCTCGTGCTCGCCGCGACCGTGTTCACGTGGGTGTTCTCCACGAACGGCCCGTGGTCGAAGCTCATGGGCGCGCTCGGGTTCTCGACCGACTCCTGGCTGGGCGACACGCTGCTCGTGCTGCCCGCGCTCGCGATGGTCGCGATCTGGTCGCGCTTCGGCTACGGGATGCTCATCCTCCTCGCGCGCATGCAGGACCTGCCGCGCGAGCTCGAGGAGGCCGCCGCGATCGACGGCGCCGGGCCGTGGAAGCGGTTCTGGTTCATCATCGCGCCGCAGCTCAAGCCGACCCTGTTCTTCCTCGCCGTCATCGAGACGACGGCGTCGTTCCAGATCTTCGACCTCGTCTACGTCATGACGGCGGGCGGCCCCGCCCGGGCGAGCTACAACCTCGTCTTCTACATCTACGACCAGGGCTTCAAGTACTTCGACCTCGGCTACGCGAGCGCGCTCGGCGTCGCGCTGTTCGTCGTCACGCTGGTCGTCGCCCTGATCCAGCGCTACGCCATCGGGAGGGACAAGTGACCGCCGTCGACCCCACCACCACCGGGCGGGTGCTCGAGGGCGCCGCGATGCCCGTGCGCCCCACCGCGACCCGCCGCCGGCGCGGCCGCAAGGGCGCGAGCGACCTGTCGCTGCGCGGCAAGGTGCTGCGCTACGCCGTGCTCTCGCTCGCCGCCGTCGTGACGATCTTCCCGTTCTACGCGATGGTCGTGCTGTCGCTGAAGCCTGCCGCCGCGATCGACTTCCCCGCGTCGCTCCTGCCGACGAACCTCACGACCGAGGCCTACGGCCGCGTGCTCGGCGCGGGCAACATCGGCACCTGGCTCGTCAACACGCTCGTGTACTCCGTCGTGTCCGTCGTCGCGGTGCTGCTGCTCGCGTCGATGGCCGGGTACGCGTTCGCGAAGAAGAAGTTCCCCGGGCGCGAGGCGATGTTCTGGTCGTTCCTCGCGATGGTCATGGTCCCGTACCACGTGACGCTCATCCCGACGTTCATCCTCATCGCGCAGGCGGGCGGGCTCGACACGTACTGGGGCCTGATCCTGCCGACGCTCGCGAACGCGCAGGCCGTGTTCCTCATGCGGCAGTTCATCCTCGACCTGCCCGACGAGCTGTTCGAGGCCGCGAAGCTCGACGGCGCCTCGGAGTGGCGCATCTTCCTGCGCATCGTGCTGCCGCTGTGCAAGCCGATCCTCGCGACGCTCGGCACGTTCGTCTTCCTGTGGCACTGGAACGACTTCCTGTGGCCGCTCATCATCGGCCAGGGCACCGACCACTGGACGCTGACCGTCGGCATCGCCTCGCTCCAGCAGCAGGACGTGCCGCTCAACATGGTGCTCGCGGGCGCCACCATCTCGTTCGTTCCGATCTTCGCCTCGTACCTCGTGGCCCAGCGCTTCTTCGTCGAGGGCGTCACCTCGTCCGGCATCAAGGGATGACTCACCACATGACCACGCAGACCAGCACCACCGCCCTGAAGGCCCCGACGTCCGTCGCGGAGCTCGAGGAGCTGCTCACGACGCCGTCGCCCGCCCTCGTGGAGGACCTGGCCGCCCGCTCGGGCGACCTCGTCATCCTCGGCGCGGGCGGGAAGATGGGCCCGAGCCTGACCGTCCTCGCCCGCCGGGCGCTCGACGCGGCCGGGCGCACGGGCGACGCCGTGCACGCCGTCTCGCGGTGGTCCGACCCCGAGCAGGCCGACCGCCTGCGCGACGCCGGGGTGAACGTCGTCGCGGCCGACCTGCTCGCGCCCGACGCGGACCTCGCCGCCCTGCCCGACGGCGCCGACGTCGTCTACATGGTGGGCGCCAAGTTCGGCACGTCGTCCGCGCCGTCGCTCGCGTGGGCTGCGAACGCGGCCCTCGTGCACGACGTCGCGCGCCGCTACGCCGACTCCACGATCGCGGCGTTCTCCACCGGGAACGTCTACCCGCTCGTGCCCGTCGAGTCCGGCGGGTGCTCGGAGGAGCACCCCGTCGGGCCGGTCGGCGAGTACGCGATGAGCTGCCTCGGCCGCGAACGCGTGCTCCAGCACGCCGCGCTCTCGCGCGGCACGAAGGTCGTGACGATCCGCCTCAACTACGCCGTCGACCTGCGCTACGGCGTCCTGTTCGACGTCGCGTCGCCGATCCTCGCGGGCGAGCCCGTGGACCTCACGACCGGGCACGTCAACGTCGTGTGGCAGGGGTACGCGAACGAGGTCGCGCTGCGCTCGCTCGCGCTCGCGTCGTCGCCCGCGACGGCGATCAACCTCACCGGCCCGGAGACGGCGTCGGTGCGGCGCCTCGCGGAGCTCCTCGGCCGCGGCCTCGACCGCGAGGTGTCGTTCACGGGCGAGCCCGCGCCGACGGCGCTGCTCAACGACGCGACCCGCTGCCACGAGCTGTTCGGCTACCCGCAGGTGCCGCTGCGCACGCTCGTGGACTGGCAGGCGCGGTGGCTCGCCGCCGGGCTCCCGACGAGCGGCAAGCCGACGAAGTTCGCCGTGCGCGACGGGGCGTTCTGATGACGGCCCCCAGCACCCCCGCCGCGGCGCCCGCGACCCCGCGCCTCGCCGACGACGTCGCCGCGCTCCTGCGCGCGGGGACCGTCATCCCGGCCCAGCCCCTCGCGCTCGACGCCGACCGCCGCCTCGACGAGCGCCGCCAGCGCGCGCTCACGCGGTACTACCACGCGGCGGGCGCGGGCGGCGTGGCCGTCGGCGTCCACACGACGCAGTTCGAGATCCGCGAGCACGGGCTCCTGCGGCCCGTGCTCGAGCTCGCGGCCGAGGTGTCGCGCGCGACGATCGCGGGCGACGCGCCCGCGGGCTCGCTGCACACCGGGCCCCGCCCGCTCGTCCAGGTCGCGGGCGCGGCCGGCGACGTGCGGCAGGCCGTCGCGGAGGCGGAGCTCGCGGCATCGCTCGGCTACGACGCGGTGCTGCTCGCGCCGCGCGTGCCCGGTCTCACCGGCTCGCGCGAGGAGGTCGAGCGCGTGCTGCTCGACCGCGCCCGCGCCGTCGGCGAGGTGCTGCCCGTCATCGGGTTCTACCTCCAGGAGGCGATCGGCGGCCCGCGCCTGTCCGTCGGCTTCTGGCGCGAGTACGCGTCGATCGAGGCGGTCGTCGCGATCAAGGCCGCGCCGTTCCACCGCTACCGCACGATCGACGTGCTGCGCGGCGTCGCCGCGTCGGGTCGCGGCGACGAGATCGCGCTGTACACGGGCAACGACGACGCGATCGTCGCCGACCTCACGCAGCGTCTCGACGTCCCCGTGACCGACGCCGAGGGCCGCGCCTCGACCTTCACGGCCCGGTTCGTGGGCGGCCTGCTCGGGCAGTGGGCGGTCTGGACCCGGGGCGCGGTCGAGACGCTCGCGCTCGCGCACGCCGCGCACGGCGTCGGTCCCGACGGCGGGGCCACCGTGCCCGACGCCGCCGCCCTCGCGACCCTCACCGCGCGCGCGGCCGGCCTCACCGACGCGAACGCGGCCGTCTTCGACGCGGCGCACGACTTCGCGGGCGTCATCGCGGGCGTGCACGAGGTGCTGCGCCGCCAGGGCCTGCTCGACGGCATCTGGTGCCTCGACCCGGACGAGACCCTCTCCCCCGGGCAGGCCGACGAGCTGACGCGCGTGACGGCGTCGTACCCGTGGCTCGCGGCCGCAGACGACGCGCTCGTCGCGGAGCACCTCGAGGACTGGCTGCGGTGACCGGCGCGCCCGGCCCGGAGACCGTCGCGGGGCCTGGCCCGGGTGCCTGGGCCGCCCGCGCGGTCGTCGCGGTCGCGCCGTGGCTGCGCACCGAGCTGTTCGCCCCCGACGTGTGGGAGCGCCTGGCGGGCGCGGGACCGTTCGACGTCGTCGACGACCCGCGCGCGCTCGGCGCCGCGCTCGACCGGCTGAGCCCCGCGGCGCGCGAACGCGTCGACGCGCTCGTCGTCTCCTGGGGCACGCCGCCCCTGGACGCGGACCTCCTGGACCGGCTCCCCGGTCTGCGGCTCGTCGCGCACACGGGCGCCTCGGTCAAGCCGTTCGTCACGCCCGCGCTGTGGGAGCGCGGGGTCCGCGTGACGCAGGCGGGCCAGGCGATGGCTCGCCCGGTCGCCGAGGTCTCCGTGACGTTCGCGCTCGCGCTGCTCCACCAGGTCCCCGCGTTCCACAACGCCCTGCACGACGGCGTCCCCTGGGCCGACGCGGAGGCCGCGCCCCCGCGGTACGAGATCGCGGGCACGCGCGTCGGCGTGGTCGGGGCGTCGCGCACCGGGCGCGCGGCGATCGCGGTGCTGCGCGCGCTCGGCGCGGAGGTCGTGGTCGCCGACCCGACCCTCTCCCCCGCCGACGCCGCCGCGCTGGGCGCGACGCTCGTCGGGCTCGACGAGCTGCTCGCGACGAGCCGCGTGACGATGCTGCACGCGCCCGTGCTGCCCGAGACCCACCACCTGCTGGGCGCACGCGAGCTCGCGCTCCTGCCCGACCACGCCGGGCTGGTCAACACCGCACGGTCGTGGCTCACGGACGAGGACGCGCTCGTCCGCGAGCTCGCGAGCGGGCGGATCAGCGCCGCCCTGGACGTCTACGACGCCGAGCCGCTGCCCCACGACCACCCGCTGCGCCGCCTGCGGAACGTGCTCCTCACCCCGCACCACGCCGCCGCGACCGTGCAGGGCCGGCTCGCGCAGGGCGCGATCGTCGTCGACGAGCTCGTGCGCTTCCGCGCGGGCGAGCCGCTCGTGCACGAGGTGCGTGAGGCCGACCTCGACCGCATGGGCTGAGCCCGCGGCGGGCCGGGTCGGGGCGTGTCGCACCGGGCGGGCAGGGTACGTCGGGCCGGGTCGTACCGGCCGGGTCTGGGTCAGGCTCGCGCGGCCGGCACCGGGGGCACCGGGGCGACCCGCCGCCGCGGGAGCGTCGCGACCGCGACCCCGGCGAGGCACAGCGCGCCGCCCGCGAGCGTGACCGCCGCAGGGACTTCCGCGAGCACGAGCCACGACAGGACGACGACGAGCGGCGGCACGAGGTACGTCGTCGCCGCGGCCCGGCCCGCGCTGAGCCGCGAGAGCGCGTAGCCCCACGTCGTGAAGGCGACGGCCGTCGGGCCGAGCCCGAGCAGCACGACGGCCCACGTCGACGACGGCGGTGCGGCGGCGGCGTCGGCCGCGAGCGCCGGGGCGAACGGCAGGAGGGCGACCGTGCCCGCGAGGCACCCGACCCACGTCATCGTGAGGGCGTCGACGTGCGCGAGGAGCCGCTTCTGCGACGTCGCGCCCGCGGCGTAGAGGACGGCGGCCGTGAGCCCGAGCGCCACGCCGAGGACGTCGCGCTCGCCGGACGACGTCGCGGCCGCGATGATCGCGACCCCCGCGAACGCCGAGGCCATGCCGACGAGCAGACGCCGGGGGAAGCCCTCACCGAGCAGGACGCCCGCGAGCACCGCGACGAGGACGGGCGCGACGTTGACGAGGAGCGCCGTCGTGCCTGCGTCGAGGTGCTGCTCGGCCGCGTTGAGCGCGAGGTTGTAGAGGCTGAACCAGCCCACGCCCCACGCGAGGACGCCCGCGAGCACCCGCCTGCGGGGCAGCACGGGCCTGTGCCCGCTGCGGAGCCACCGCACCGCGACGATGGCGGTGAGCCCGAGGCTGCCCGCGAGCTGGCGGCCCAGCGCGAGCGACCCGGGCGCGTAGTCGTGCCCGGCGGCCCGCACGCCGATGAACGCGGACGCCCACAGGACCACCGTGACGCCGACGGCCGCGACGACGAGGGCCGTGCTCCTCGTCGGGCGGGCGCGTCCCGGGGTCCCGGGCGGGAGGAGGGACGGCGCGGCGGTCTCGGGTGCGGTCACGGGTCGATCGTCGCCCCGCCGCACCGTTCAGCACCAGCACGTATTCCTACCGTTCGATGCAGTACGGCTGTAGCGTGAAGGGATGCTGGACGTGCACCGCCTCCGGATCTTCCGCTCCGTCGTCGCGAGCGGCTCGGTCCAGGCCGCCGCCGCCAACCTCGGCTACACGCCGTCCGCGGTGAGCCAGCACGTGGCCGCCCTCCAGCGCGAGACCGGGCTCGCGCTCCTCGAGCGCGCCGGGCGCGGCGTCCGGCCGACGGCCGCCGGGCTCGAGCTCGCCGCCCAGGCCGACCGCGTGCTGGTGCGGCTCGGCGAGGTCGAGGCCGTCGTCGCCGACCTGCGCGCCGGGCGGACCGGGACCCTCTCGCTCATGTACTTCGCCTCCGCGGGCTCCGCGTGGCTGCCGCGCGTCGTCCGACGGCTCACGACCGAGTTCCCCGGGGTCCGGCTCGACCTCTCCCTGGGCGAGGCCATCCCCGACGACCCCGACGCCCGCGCCGACGTGCAGATCGCCGTCGCGTCGCCCGCCTTCGTCCCCGGCACCGGGTTCCGGGCGCACCACCTGCTGGACGACCCGTACGTCGCCGTCCTCCCCGCCGACCACCCGCTCGCCGGGCAGCCCGAGGTCGAGATCGCCGCGCTCGCGACGGAACGCTGGGTCGACAACGACTTCGCGCGCGGCTGGTGCCGCCGCAACCTCGTCGAGGCCTGCACCGCGGCGGGGTTCAGCCCGCCGTTCCACGTCGAGGCCCACGACTACCCCACGGCGGTCGCGTTCGTCGGCGCGGGCATCGGCATCACGGTGCTGCCGCGGCTCGGCGCGGTGCACCTACCGCCCGGCCTCGTCGCGGTCCCGGTCGTGCGGCCCGCGCCCGTCCGGTCGGTCTACGCCGTCGTGCGTGACGCCGCCGCGTCGACGCCGCCCGCCCGGGCGGTGCTCGACGAACTGCGCGCGGTCGCGCGCGCGGGCGCCGCCGAACCGGCCACGCGCTGAGGCCCGACGTCGCCCGTCACCCGGCGCTGTACGAGCGGCCGGGCCAGTAGGCCCACTCCTCGAAGTGCTCGACGCGGCCGTCGGGGGCGAACCGCAGGACCCACAGGTCGCGGTACTCCTGCTCGCGCGGCGCGAGGTAGCGGACCTCGAGGCGCACGACGGCGTCCGGGCCGTCCACCGCGACGGGCTCCGCCGTCACCGTGAAGCGCGCGTCCTCGTCCACGCGCCAGAACCCCCGGATCTCGTCGTGTCCGTGCAGGGGCTCGTCGTCGTAGGGCGAGCGCAGGTACGTCGCCTCCGGGGTGAAGAGCCGCTCGACGGCGTCGGCGTCGCTCGTGCGCCACGCCTCCTCGTACGCGGCGACCCACGCCATGACCTCCTCGCGGCCGCGCTCCCCGGTCATCGGTGGCCCGCCGCAGGGCCAGCAGGGACGGTCTGGTGCACGAGAACCTCCACGGTGGTCGTCGTCGACCCTACCGAGGTCGAGCCGAGGTCCGCGAGGTAGAGCCCAGGTCCACCGAGGGAGAGCCCAGGTCCGCCATGGCTGGCTACCACGCCGCTACCTCGGCGAGACAGCCCTCTACCTCGGCAGGGCGCGCCTCGTGCCGCAGGGCGCACCCCCCTCGCCGCGCTGCGAGAATCGGGGGCGTGAGCGAGACCCCCGACCCCCGCACCGACTGGCGGCCGCACGTCGCCGACCCGGCCGCCCGACCGCCGTCGACCCTGCCCCACGTGGTGTTCTTCGAGCCGCGCATACCGGGGAACACGGGCAACGCGATCCGCCTCGCCGCGGTGACCGGGGCGCGTCTGCACCTGGTCGAGCCGCTCGGGTTCGACCTGGACGAGCCCAAGCTGCGGCGCGCGGGGCTGGACTACCACGACCTCGCGAGCGTCGAGGTGCACGCGGACCTCGACGCCGCGCTCGCGACCCTCCCGGGCCGGGTCTTCGCGTTCACGACCCGCGCGACGACGTCGTTCACCGACGTGACGTACCGGCCCGACGACGTCCTGCTGTTCGGCCCGGAGCCCACCGGCCTGCCCGACGACGTGCTGGCCCACGAGCGGATCACGGACCAGCTGAAGATCCCCATGCTGCCCGGTCGCCGGTCGCTCAACCTCACCAACGCGGCGTCGATCGCCGTCTACGAGGCGTGGCGCCAGACGGGCTTCGCGGGCGGCACATAAGGGAAAGCACGTACCTGGTGAGAGTCAAATTTACGTAGTCCTCGAGTTGCTGACAGTGCCGCGCTACGGTGAACTGTGGCCGGGCCGATCACGGCCCCCCAGACCTGAGCAAAGGAGCTCTATGCGAACTCTCCGACTGCGCGCCCTGGCCGTCTCCGCCCTCGCTGCCGCTGCCGTCGCGATCGCACCCTCGGCGAGCGCGGCCCCCTACGACGGCGGCGTGTGCACGTTCGACGTGACCCGGACCGGGAACGTCTTCACCGTCAGCGCGGGCACGTGCGACTGGGTGCTGCTCGAGGTCTACGGCAACGCGTACGGGACGAACCTCAACCGGTCGGTCTCGACGACGTCGGTCGCGTCGGTGGAGATCGCCGGACCGGTCTGGGGCGTGACCGGCGCCGCCGCGGTGGGCCGCAAGGCCGGCGTGACGGGCCCCGTCGTCCGCGTGCTCTGACCGCTCCTGCCCACCGCCGTGGGTGCACGAAGGGCCCGACCCCCTCACGGGGGGCCGGGCCCTTCCCTGCTGTCGCGAGGTCGTGTCAGACGAGGTCGCGGACCGCCGCGTACTGCTCGCGGACGGCCGGGACCGGGTCGCCCTCGACCACCGTGGCCGACGACGCGGCCCAGGTGGGCGGGGCGACGTCCGCCCCGGAGCCGCCCGCCTCGTGCGCGGCGAGGACCCACGCCGCCTGGCGCGCGGCGCCGTCGGCCACGTACTCGCCGGGCTCGGGGACCGTGACGGGCAGGCCGAGGACCTGCGGCGCGATGCGCCGGACCGCCTCGGACTGCGCGCCGCCGCCGATGAGCTGCACGCGCTCGACCCGGACGCCGAGCGCCCGCAGCGCATCGAGCCCGTCCGCGAGGCCGCACAGCATGCCCTCGACGTACGCGCGCGCGAGGTGCTCCGGCGTCGACGTGCCGAGCCGGATGCCGTGCAGCGTGCCCGACGCGTCGGGACGGTTGGGCATGCGCTCGCCCTCCAGGTACGGCACGAGCACGAGCCCGTCCGCGCCGGGGGGCGCCTGGAGCGCGAGCCGCGACAGCCCCGCGTGGTCGACGCCGAGCACGGCACGCGCCGCGTCGAGCACCCGGCTCGCGTTGAGCGTCACCGCGAGCAGCAGGTAACGGCCCGTCGCGTCGGAGAACCCGTTGACGAGGCCGGAGCCGTCCGCCGTGCGGTCGTCGGTCACGGCGGACACGACGCCCGACGTCCCGATCGACACCGCGACGTCGCCCGCGACCATGCCGAGGCCGAGCGCCGCACCGGCGTTGTCGCCCGCGCCCGGGCCGAGCAGCGTGCCGCCCTCGACCGCGCTCCCGGCGACCGAGGGGTGCGCGACGCCCGCCGTCGCGGACGGCCCGACGACGCGCGGCAGCACGACGTCCGTCCGTCCGAGCGCGAGCTCCAGCAGGTCGAGGCGGTACGCGCCCCGGCCGTCGGAGCCGCCGTCCCTGGTCGCGTCGTAGTAGCCGGTGCCCGACGCGTCGGACGCGTCGGTGACGAGCGCGTCGAGGTCCGGCCCGAGCGGCGCGGACTCGTCGCCCGCCGGGCCGTACCCCGCGATGCGCCACGTGAGCCAGTCGTGCGGCAGCGCGACGGCGGCGACGCGCGCCGCGTTCTCCGGCTCCGCGTCGCGCAGCCAGCGCAGCTTCGTCACCGTGAGCGACGCGACCGGCACGGACCCGATCGCGTCGGCCCACGCCTGGGCGCCCGCCTCGGTCGCGGACTCGACCCGGTCGTGGGCGTCGGGGACGCCCTCGGCGAGGCGCGCCTCGCCGAGCTCCCGGATCAGGTCGCGCGCCGCGGGCGCGGAGCGCGTGTCGTTCCACAGGAGCGCGTCGCGCACGACGTTCCCCGCGGCGTCGAGCGCGACGAGACCGTGCTGCTGGCCGCCGACGGCGAGCGCCGCGACGTCGTCCAGGCCGCCCGCCGCGGACGCGGCCTCGCGGAACGCGTCCCACCACGCGTCGGGGTGGACCTCGGTGCCGTCGGGGTGCTTGGCCGAGCCGGTGCGCACGAGGGCGCCCGTCCCGGCGTCGCGCACGACGACCTTGCAGGACTGCGTGGACGTGTCGACGCCGGCGACGAGCACGCGCTCGCCGCCGGCGTCGGACGTCCTGGCGTCGGTGGCCACCTCAGCCGATGAGGTGCTCGAGCGCGAGCTGGTTGAGGCGCACGAAGCCGAAGTCGCGGTTCGCCGCGGCGTCGACGTCGAACTCCTCGTACGCGCTGCGGTCCGCGAGCAGGTCGGCGACGGACTCGCCCTCGCCCAGCGTGGACTGGCCGAGCTCGAACACGCCCGAGTGCGCGAACGCCTCCTGGACGCGGCTGTCGGCGCGGTACGCCGCGGCCTTGCGTGCGAGCAGGCGGTAGGTCTCCATGTTGGCGCGCGCGGAGTCCCACACGCCGACCTCGTTCTCGGTGCGCGACGGCTTGTAGTCGAAGTGGCGCGGGCCCGTGTACGTGGGGCCGCCGTTCGGGAAGCCGTTCTCGAGCAGGTCGACCGTGAAGAACGCGGAGAGCAGGTCGCCGTGGCCGAACACGAGGTCCTGGTCGAACTTGATCGAGCGCTGGCCGTTGAGGTCGATGTGGAAGAGCTTGCCCGCCCACAGCGCCTGCGCGATGCCGTGCGTGTAGTTGAGGCCCGCCATCTGCTCGTGGCCCGTCTCCGGGTTGAGGCCCACGATGTCGCCGTTGTCGAGCTTCGCGATGAGGCCGAGCGCGTGGCCGATGGTCGGCAGGAAGATGTCGCCGCGGGGCTCGTTCGGCTTGGGCTCGAGCGCGATCTTGAGGTCGTAGCCCTTCTCCTTGATGTACGCCGCGGTGAGGTCGATGCCCTCGGCGTAGCGCTCGTGCGCGGAGTGCAGGTCCTTGGCGCCGTCGTACTCGGTGCCCTCGCGGCCGCCCCACATGACGAACGTCTTCGCGCCGAGCTCGGCGGTGAGGTCGACGTTGCGCAGCACCTTGCGGAGCGCGTAGCGGCGCACGCCGCGGTCGTTCGACGTGAGGCCGCCGTCCTTGAAGACGGGGTGGCTGAACAGGTTCGTCGTCACCATCTCGATGACGAGGCCCGTGTCCTCGGCGGCCTGGCGCACCGCGCCGAGGCGCTTCGTGCGCTCCTCGTCGTCGGAGCCGAACGGGACGACGTCGTCGTCGTGGAACGTGAAGCCCCACGCGCCGAGGTCGGCCAGGCGACGCACCGACTCGGCCGGGTCGAGCTCCGGGCGGCTCGCGCTGCCGAACTGGTCCTGCGCGGTCCAGCCCACGGTCCACAGACCGAAGGAGAAGTTGATGTCTGCGTCGTGTCGGGTGGTCTCGTCGGCCACGGTGGTCTCCTCGTCGAGAGGGCCGGAGCGACGTCGGTCGACCCCGGCCTATTTATGTCTTACGGCTGAACTTATCCGCACAGGTCGGTAAGGTCAAGACCGTGAACCGCAGCGTCGCGACCCGGACGGGTCCCCCAGCAGCCCGCCAGGCCACGCTGCGCGAGCACAACCTCGCCCTGGTCGCGCGAGCCGTGTTCGAGGCGTCGCACCCGTGCTCGCGCGCCGACATCGCGGGCGCGAGCGGGCTCACGCGCGCTACCGTCTCGACGCTCGTCGACCGGCTCGTCGCCGCCGGCATCGTGGCCGAGCTGCCGCCCGCCACCCCGCAGCGCGCCGGGCGGCCCGCCGTCCCGCTCGCCCCCGCGCCGCGCACCCTCGTCGGGCTGGGCCTCGAGGTGAACGTCGACTACCTCGGCGGCCGGGTGCTCGACCTCACCGGCGCCGTCGTCGCGGAGCACGTCGACCCGGACGACCTCCACGACAGCGACCCCACCGCGGTGCTGTCCCGCCTGGGCCGCATCGCGCACGACCTGCTCGCGCAGGTCCGCGCCGACGGCATGACGGTCGCGGGAGCGCGCCTCGCCCTGCCCGGCCTCGTCGACCCCCGCGCCGGGCGGCTCGAGGTCGCGCCCAACCTCGGCTGGTCCCATCTCGACCCCGTCCGCCTCCTCGGGCTCGGCCCCGACGTCGCCGTCGAGATCGGCAACGAGGCCAAGCTCGCCGCGCTCGCCCAGGCGAGCCACGGCGTCGTGCCCGACGACGCGACCGGCCCTGCGCCCTCGACGTACCTCTACGTGTCGGGCGACGTGGGCATCGGGTCCGCGATCGTCGTCGACCGCCGCCTGTTCCACGGCCGCCACGGCTGGACGGGCGAGGTCGGGCACGTCGTCGTCGACCCGCGCGGCCCCCGGTGCCGCTGCGGGGCGACGGGCTGCCTCGAGCAGTACGCGGGCAAGGACGCGCTCCTGCGCGGCGCGGGCCTGCCGGTCGACGCGCCCACCGGGGCGCTCGTCGCCGCCCTCGACGCCGGCGAGCCGGACGCGCTCGCCGCGGTCGAGCGCGCCGGGACCGCGCTCGGCAGCGCCCTCGCCGACTACGTCAACCTCGTGGACATCGACACCGTCCTGCTGGGCGGCATCTACCCCGTGCTCCTGCCCTACCTGCGCGCCCCCGCCGAGGCCGAGCTCCGGGCGCGCGTCCTCGCCGCCCCCTGGACCGACGTCGTGCTGCTGCCCGCGCCGGTCGGCGACCACGCCGCGCTCACGGGCGGCGCGCGCGAGGTGCTGCGCGGCGTCGTCGAGGACCCGAGCGCCTGGGTCGCCGACGACTGACCAGGCGATCCTGGCGGCCCGAGCAGGCCGTCCGCGCGCGTCCGGCGACCGGGACGAGCCCGGACCACCTGCTCGGCGGCGGGACGAGCCGAACCGGGGTCTATGTCGGGGGCGGGGCGGTGCTCGCTCGCTCGACGAGGCGGGTCGGGACGAGGCGGGTGCCGGCCTCGTGGACGTTCTCGCGCACCTGCCGGAGCACCTGCTCGACGAGCCGGCGCCCGACCTCGACGAAGTCCTGGTGGACGGTCGTGAGCGGGGGCAGGAACTCGCTGGACTCGGGCAGGTCGTCGAACCCGACGACGCTCACGTCCTGCGGGACCCGTCGGCCGGAGTCGTGCAGGGCCCGGACGAGCCCGAGGGCCATCTGGTCGTTGGCGACGAACACGGCGGTGAGGTCGTCGCGACGGGCGAGGCGCAGCCCGGCCTCGTACCCCGACGACGGCGACCAGTCGCCCCGCTCGATCGGCGGGACCTCGCGGCCCGCCTCCTCGAGCGTCGCTCGCCACGCGGAGGTGCGGCGCTCGGCCGCGAACGAGAGCGCGGGCCCCGCGAGGTGGTGCACGGTCCGGTGCCCGAGGTCGAGCAGGTGGCGCACGGCCTGGCGGGTGCCGTCGGCCTGGTCGGTGTCGACGACGGCGTAGCTCTCGCCCGCGTCGGAGTCCGCCACGACGACCTGCACGCCGGGCGGCAGGCTGACCTTCGCGACGTCGAGGAGGTGCACCTCCATGAGCAGGATGATCGCGTCGACCGCAAGCTCGCCGAGGCGCGTGAAGGCGCCGTGGACGCCGTCCTGCGTGGGGGCGGCGACGGGGATGACCGTGATGGCGTAGCCCTCGGCGGCGGCCGAGGTCGCGATGGCCTCGAGCGTGCGGACGTTGCCCGTGGTCGCGAGCGAGAAGAGGATGACGCCGATCGTGCGGAACGACCCGCTCTTCAGCGCGCGGGCCGCGCTGTTGGGCCGGTAGCCGAGCTCGGCCATCGCCTCGAGGACGCGCGAGCGGGTGGCCTCGACGACGCCCGGGTGGCCGTTGGAGACGCGTGAGACGGTCTGCGCGGAGACCCCGGCGACGCGCGCGACGTCGGCCATCGAGACGCGCCGTGCCGTGCGGACGGCAGCCCCCCCGGTGCGCGTCAGGGCGGGGGCCTCGTCGTCGAGCCCGTCGGTCATGGCGTCCTCGTCCTCGTGGTGTCGGCACAGTACCCGTGCCGGACCGGCGTCGTGGCCGGTCAGGACCCACACTAGGCGATGTTTGCGCAAACACCGAACCTCGTGCCATGCTCATGTTTACGCAAACAACGGCGACGACGGACGTCGCCGTCCCCCGATGACGAGGACCACAGCATGACGACGACGTCCCCACCCGTGGCAGCGCTCCGGCCACCGGTCGGCGCTCCTTCGTCCCTCCCGGCGCGGCGCCGACGGCGCTCGTGGACCGGCTGGGGCTTCGTGGGGCCGTTCATGGCGGTCTTCGCGCTCGTGTTCCTCGCACCGATCGCGTACTCGATCTACCTCAGCCTGTTCCGCACCCAGATGGTGGGCGGCACGCAGTTCGTCGGGTTCGAGAACTACGCCCGCGCGTTCTCGGACCCGCAGTTCTGGTCCGGGGTCTCGCGCGTCGGTCTGTTCCTCGTGGTCCAGGTCCCGATCATGCTCGGCATCGCCCTGCTCGTCGCGCTCGCGATCGACTCCGGGCGCCTGTACGGGCGGAACTTCTTCCGGATCTCGATCTTCCTCCCCTACGCCGTCCCGGCCGTCGTCGCGACGCTCATGTGGGGCTTCATGTACGGGACGCGGTTCGGCCTCGTCGCGAACATCAACGACGCGCTCGGCACGGCGATCCCGAACCCGCTCTCCCCCGACTGGGTGCTGCTGTCGATCGGCAACATCGTGACCTGGGAGTTCGTGGGCTACAACATGCTCATCTTCTACTCGGCGCTGCGCGTCGTGCCGACCTCGCTCTACGAGGCGGCCGAGCTCGACGGCGCGTCCCAGTGGCAGGTCGTCCGGGCGATCAAGATCCCCGCGATCCGCGGCTCGCTCGTCATCGCGACGATCTTCTCGATCATCGGCTCGTTCCAGCTCTTCAACGAGCCGAGCATCCTGCAGAGCCTCGCGCCGAACGCGATCACGACGTACTTCACCCCGAACCTGTACGCCTACTCGCTGTCGTTCTCCGGCCAGCAGTACAACTACTCGGCGACCGTCGCCATCATCATGGGCGTCCTCACGATGATCGTGGCCTACGTCGTCCAGCTGCGCGGCATGCGCAAGGAGGCCTGACGATGACCGCCACGACGCCCTCGACCCCGGCGGTCCCCGCCGCGTCCCGCACGACGACGAGCGCCACGACGCGCAAGCCCGTGCGCCTGCGCTCGCGCGCCCCGCACAGCGTCGCCCGCCCGCGCCGCAGCGTCCTGCTGACCGTCCTCACCGGGATCGTCCTGCTCTACGCGCTCGTGCCGCTGTTCTGGCTCGTCGTCAACGCGTCCAAGACGCAGTCGAGCCTGTTCTCCTCGTTCGGCCTGTGGTTCAGCGGCGACTTCGCGCTGTTCGACAACATCGCCCGGACGCTCACCTACGACGGCGGCATCTTCGGCCGCTGGTTCGCGAACACGCTGCTGTACGTGGTGGTCGGGGCGGGCGGCGCGACGTTCCTCGCCGTGCTCGGCGGCTACGCCCTCGCGAAGTTCGACTTCCCCGGCAAGCGCGGCGTGTTCGCGACGGTCATCGGCGCGGTCGCGGTACCGGGCACGGCCCTGGCCGTCCCGACGTTCCTCATGTTCAGCCAGATGGGGCTGACCAACACCCCGTGGGCCGTCATCATCCCGTCGCTCATCTCGCCGTTCGGCCTCTACCTCATGTGGGTCTTCGCGGCCGAGTCCATCCCGACGGAGCTGCTCGAGGCCGCGCGCGTGGACGGGTCGAGCGAGGGGCGCACGTTCTTCCAGGTGTCGCTGCCCCTGCTCGCGCCCGGGATCGTCACGGTCCTGCTCTTCACGATGGTCGCGACGTGGAACAACTACTTCCTGCCGCTGATCATGCTCAAGGACCCCGACTGGTACCCGCTGACGCTCGGCCTCAACGCGTGGAACGCGCAGGCCGCGACCGCCGGCGGCGAGGCGATCTTCGACCTCGTGATCACCGGCTCGCTGCTCACCATCCTGCCGCTCGTCGCGGCCTTCCTCCTGCTCCAGCGCTACTGGCAGTCCGGCCTCGCGGCCGGGTCCGTCAAGGAGTGACGCCCGCGCAGCGCCGCACGACGCACCGCGCAGGCCCGTCCACCACCCCCGCACCCACCCCGCCCGATCCGTCTGACGACGAAGTGAGAGGAACCCTCATGTCCATCCGCACCACCCGCGCCCTGCGCGCCGTCGCCGCCACCGGCGTCGTCGCGCTGGCCCTGGCCGCCTGCAGCTCGGGCGGCGGCAACGACTCCGGCGGGGACGCCGGCTCGGCCGACGACGTCGCCGCGGCCCTCGAGGAGGGCGGCAGCCTCACGGTGTGGGCCTGGGAGCCCACGCTCGAGCAGGTCGTCAGCGACTTCGAGGCCGAGTACCCGAACGTCGACGTCGACCTCGTCAACGCGGGCACCGGCAACGACCAGTACACCGCGCTGCAGAACGCGATCGCCGCCGGCAAGGGCGTGCCCGACGTCGCGCAGGTCGAGTACTACGCGCTCCCGCAGTTCGCGCTCTCGGACGCCGTCGCCGACCTGTCGTCGTTCGGCGCCGACGAGCTCGACGGGACGTTCACGCCCGGGCCGTGGAACGCCGTCCAGCAGGGCGAGGGCGTCTACGGCCTGCCCATGGACTCCGGTCCCATGGCCCTCTTCTACAACGAGGAGGTCTTCACGCAGCACGGCATCGAGGTGCCGACGACGTGGGACGGCTTCGTCGAGGCGGCGCGCGCCCTGCACGCGGCCGACCCGAACGTGTACATCACCAACGACACGGGCGACGCCGGCTTCACGACCTCGCTCATCTGGCAGGCCGGCGGCCAGCCGTTCCAGGTCGACGGCACGGACGTGACGATCGACCTCGCGGACGAGGGCAGCACGCAGTTCGCCGAGACCTGGCAGACGCTCATCGACGAGGACCTGCTCGCGCCCGTCAGCTCGTGGAGCGACGAGTGGTACCAGGGCCTCGGCAACGGCACGATCGCGACGCTCGCGATCGGCGCGTGGATGCCCGCGAACCTCGAGTCGGGCGTGCCCGACGGTGCTGGCAAGTGGCGCGTCGCGCCGCTCCCCCAGTGGGAGGAGGGCGCGTCCGCGAGCGCCGAGAACGGCGGCTCCGCGCTGTCCGTCCCGGCCGCGAGCTCGAACCAGGCGCTCGCCTACGGCTTCCTCGAGTACGCGAACGCGGGCGACGGCGTGCAGACGCGCGTCGACGGCGGCGCGTTCCCGGCCACGACGGCCGAGCTGGAGTCCGACGAGTTCCAGGGCTTCGAGTCCGAGTACTTCGGCGGCCAGAAGATCAACGAGGTCCTCGCGCAGTCGGCGTCCGACGTCGTCGAGGGCTGGTCGTACCTGCCGTTCCAGGTCTACGCGAACTCGATCTTCAACGACACCGTGGGCCAGGCCTACGTCTCGGGCACGACCCTCGCCGACGGCCTGAAGGCCTGGCAGGACGCGTCCGCGAAGTACGGCACCGAGCAGGGGTTCACCGTCACCGAGTGACCCGGCCCCGCCGGGCGCCCGCCAGGGCGCCCGGCCCTGCCCCGACGGCCGCGTGGTCGCGC
>NZ_JBYTEQ010000016.1:111148-146096 GCF_058792115.1 Cellulosimicrobium sp. EB106-03-01-XG111 | reverse complement strand
CCCCCCCCCCCCCCCCCCCCCCCCCCCCCCCCCCCCCCCCCCCCCCCCCCCCCCCCCCCCCCCCCCCCCCCCCCCGCTCCCCGCCTCTCCCGTCACGTCGCCGCACGCGGCACCCTGCCCCCTCGCACGCACCCACCGGAAGGCGTACCGCCCATGGACGTGCTGTTCTCGCAGCTCTTCGCGGGCCTGAGCCTCGGCTCGGTCCTGCTCCTCGCCGCCCTCGGGCTGGCGCTCACGTTCGGCCAGATGGGCGTCATCAACATGGCGCACGGCGAGTTCATGATGGCGGGCGCCTACACGGCGTTCGTCGTGCAGGGGGTCGTCGGGAACGCCGGCGTCTCGCTGCTCGTGTCGATCCCGCTCGGGTTCCTCGCCGGCGGGCTGCTCGGCCTGCTGCTCGAGGCGACGCTCATCCACCGGATGTACAGGCGGCCGCTCGACACCCTGCTCGTGACCTGGGGCGTCGCGCTCGTGCTCCAGCAGGTCGCGCGCGACGTGTTCGGCGCCCCCAACGTCGACGTGCGCGCCCCCGCCTGGCTGAGCGGCGCCGTCGACCTGTTCGGCCTCGCCGTCCCGAGGACGCGCGTGTTCATCCTGGCGCTCGCCGTCGTCGCGGTCGTCGCGCTGGCCGTCGTGCTCAAGGTGACGCCGCTCGGGCGGCGGATCCGCGCCGTCGTGCAGAACCGCGACCTCGCCGAGGCGAGCGGGGTCTCCACCCGCGCGACCGACCGCCTCACGTTCTTCGTCGGCTCGGGCCTCGCGGGGATCGCGGGCGTCGCGCTCACCCTGCTCGGGTCCGTCGGGCCCACGCTCGGGACGAGCTACGTCGTCGACGCGTTCCTCGTCGTCGTGGCCGGCGGCATCGGGCAGATCAAGGGCACGGTCGTCGCGGCGTTCGCGCTCGGGCTGCTCCAGGCGACCTTCGAGTACTCGACGACGGCGAGCATCGCCAAGGTGCTCGTGTTCGTCGTCATCGTCGTCTTCCTCCAGGTGCGACCCCAGGGCCTCGTGTCGGTCCGGACGAGGAGCCTCGCATGACCGCCGTCACGACAGAGAGCCCGTCGCGGCTCGCCGCCCTGTACCGCTCGTCGCGCGCCCGCGTGGTCGTCGGGTTCGCCGTCGCCGCGGTCCTGCTGTTCGCCGTCGCGCCCGCGACGCTGTCCACGTTCCGGCTCGGCCTGCTGGGAAAGTTCCTGTGCCTCGCCATGGTCGCCGTCGGCATCGGGCTCGCCTGGGGCCGCGGCGGGATGCTCACGCTCGGCCAGGGCGTGTTCTTCGGCCTCGGCGCCTACCTCATGGCGATGCACCTCAAGCTCGCGGACGCCGGGCCGGACGGCGTGCCGGACTTCATGATGCTCTACGGCTCGGGCGAGGTCCCGGGCTGGTGGGAGCCGTTCCGGTCGCCCGTCGTGACGATCCTCGCCATCGCGGTCGTGCCCGCGGGCCTCGCCGCGCTGCTCGGGTTCGCCGTCTTCACGCGACGCGTGCGGGGTGCGTACTTCGCGATCCTCTCGCAGGCGCTCGCCGCCGCCTTCGCGATCCTCCTCGTCGGCCAGCAGGCGACGACGGGCGGCACCAACGGCCTCAACGGGTTCCGCTCGTTCTTCGGGTACGACCTCGCCGACCCCGTGAACAAGCGGATGCTGTTCTTCCTCGCCGCCGGGGCCCTGCTGGTCATGGTCGCGGTCGCGCGCCAGCTCATGGTGTCGCGGTTCGGCGAGCTGCTCGTCGCCGTGCGCGACCAGGAGAACCGCGTGCGGTTCCTCGGCTACGACCCCGCGAAGGTCAAGGTCGTCGCGTACGCCGTCGCCGCCTTCATGGCGGCCGTGGGCGGTGCGCTGTTCGTGCCGATCGTCGGGATCGTCTCACCCGCCGACGTGGGGGTCGTGCCGTCGATCGGCTTCCTCATCGGGGTCGCGATCGGCGGACGGGCCACCCTGCTCGGGCCGGTCCTCGGGTCGGTCGCCGTGAGCTGGGCGCAGACGAGCCTGTCCGAGACGTTCCCGTCCGGCTGGATCTACGCGCAGGGCGCGCTGTTCATCCTCGTCGTCGCGTTCCTGCCCGGCGGCCTCGCCGAGCTGTTCACGCGATGGCGCCGGTCGCGCAGCACCCCCGTGCCCGACGACGGCCCCACCCCGCCAGGCGACGCCGCCTCGGAGGGCGGTCACCCGGGCGGTGGCACCACCGCGGGTGGCCCGGCCACCGCGGGGACGCACGCCGTCGACCACGACCCCGCGACCACCGGGAGGACCGCATGACCACCCGACCCACCGAACCCGCCGCGGACGCGGCGACCGCGGCGACCGACCGGGAGGCGCTCGGCGCCGCCGTCCTCGAGACCGGCGTCGCGGGCGACGGCCTCGACCTGGAGGCCGCGCAGGCCGTCCTCGGCGTCGACGACTCGCGCTTCCGCCACGACTACCTCCAGGTCCGGGGGCTGCGCGTCGAGTTCGACGGGTTCGTCGCCGTCCAGGGCGTCGACCTCACCGTCACCGCGGGCGACCTGCGCTTCCTCATCGGGCCCAACGGCGCGGGCAAGACGACGATCGTCGACGCGATCACCGGTCTCGCCACCGCGTCGGGCTCGGTGCAGTTCGGAGGCGTCGAGCTCCTCGGGAGGAGGACGCACCGCATCGCACGGGCGGGCGTCGGCCGCACGTTCCAGACCGCGAGCGTCTTCGAGGAGCTGAGCGTGCTGCAGAACCTCGACATCGCGGCCGGCGCCGGCCGCGGGCCGCTCACGCTGCTGCGCCGCCGGTCGTCGACACCCGCGGCCGTCGAGCAGGCGCTGGAGACCGTCGGGCTCGCCCACCTGCGCGACGTCCAGGCGGGGATCCTCGCGCACGGGCAGAAGCAGTGGCTCGAGATCGGCATGCTGCTCGTCCAGGACGCGCGGCTGCTGCTCCTCGACGAGCCCGTCGCCGGCATGAGCCAGGCCGAGCGCGAGCAGACCGGGGAGCTGCTGCGACGCATCGGCGCCCAGCGGACCGTCGTGGTCGTCGAGCACGACATGGAGTTCCTGCGGGCGTTCGCGTCCTCGGTGACCGTGCTGCACCTCGGGCAGGTGCTCGCCGAGGGCACGTACGCCGAGGTCCAGGCCGACCCGCGGGTGCAGGAGGTCTACCTCGGCAGCGCGGGCGCGACCCGCGGTGCCCGACGACGGGGCGCCGCGCCGGCGTCGTCGGCCCCGACCACCGACGAGAAGGAGGCGTGATGCTCGAGCTCACGGGCCTGCACGCCGGCTACGGCCGGACCATGGTGCTCCACGGCGTCGACCTCACCGTGCCCGCCGGCGGCGTCGCCGCCGTGCTCGGGCACAACGGCGCCGGCAAGACGACGCTCCTGCGCACCGCGCTCGGGCTGCTCAAGGCCCGGTCGGGGAGCGTCGTGCTCGACGGCGAGGACGTCACCCGCCTCCCGACCCACCAGCGCGTCCGGCGCGGTCTCGCGTACGTGCCGCAGGGGCAGCAGTCGTTCGGCGACCTCACGGCGCGGGAGAACCTCCAGCTCGTCGCCGACACGTCGCGCGAGGGGCCGCGCCGCCTCGACGAGGCGCTCGACCTCTTCCCCGCCCTGCGCGGGCTGCTCGGCCGGCGGGCCGGGCTCCTGTCCGGTGGGCAGCGCCAGCAGCTCGCCATCGCGCGCGCCCTCCTCACCGGCCCGCGCGTGCTCGTGCTCGACGAGCCCACCGAGGGCATCCAGCCGTCCGTCGTCACGGAGATCGAGGACGCGATCCTCGCGCTCACCGACGCGGGCGGGCTGTCCGTGCTGCTCGTCGAGCAGCACGTCGGGTTCGCGCTCGGCGCGGCACGCGACTACGTCGTGCTGCAGTCCGGGCGCGTGACGAGCCGCGGCGCCGGCGGCGAGGCCGCCGAGCACCGCGTGCGCGCCGCGATGGCGGTGTAGGCACCGTGCTCGCGGGGCGGGCGGTGGCCACCGGCGACCGACGAGACGGCGCGTGGGGACGGTGAGAGGACGGACCGGCGCCCGGCCCGACGACCCGGGCGCCCGCACGGACGTCGTCACCGCGTCGGAACGGGCCACCACCTCGCTGCGCGACGCCGTGTACGCACGCCTGCGGGGCGAGATCCTCGACGGGCGCGTCGACCCCCGCGAACGGCTCACCGAGCCCAAGCTCGGCCGACGGTTCGGCGTGTCGCGCACCCCCGTGCGCGAGGCGCTGTCCCGCCTGCTGTCCGACGGCCTCGTCGAGCGCACCGACTTCGGGTACGCCGTCGTCGTGCCGAGCCTGGCCGCGCTGCGCGACCTCGACGAGCTGCGCGCGACCCTCGAGCTCCGAGGGCTCGACCGCGTCATCGAGAACCCGGGGCTGCGCCACGACACGGACGTGCTGCGCGCCGAGCTCGCGCGGTGGGTCGAGCTCCGTGCCGCCCCTCCCCGACCGGACCCCGGCTTCGTGCTGCTCGACGAGCGCTTCCACACGGCGCTGTCGCGCGCGGCCGGGAACGAGCGGATCACCGAGGCGCTCGTGGAGGTCAACGAGAAGGTGCGTGCCGTGCGCCGGTACGACTTCGTCGAGGACGCGCGCGTCCGCAGCGCCGTCGACGAGCACGTCCGGATCCTCGAGCTCGTGCTCGCCGACCGGCTCCCCGAGGCGCGCACCGCCCTCCACCACCACGTCGGCGCGTCGCTCGCCGTCGCCACGGAGCGCGCCGCCCAGGCCCTCGCGCGCATGGCGGTCGCGGGCTGACGGCGGACGACGACCCGCCGTCCCGACCGCACCGCGGCCGCAGCAGCGACCGGACGGCCGCGCCCACCGTCGACGACGTGCGGCTGCCGTCCGGGTCGCTCGCACCGACGTCGTTCCGCGCCCCTGGACGAGCAGCGGTCCCCCGCAGTTCCGGCCCTATCGTTGCGGGGTGACGGACGCACGGATCGCTCGCCAGTTCGTGACGCTCACGTTCCTCATCGCCTACGGGCTCTCCGGCGGTCTGATCGTGGCGGCCCGCTCCGGCTACGAGGTGAACAACGTCGTCACCACGGTTCCCGAGCTCCTGGCGAACGTGCCGTTCGCGCTCTACATCCTCTCGCCCGCGATCGCCTCCTACGTCGTCCTGCGAGCGAACCGCAGGGTCTCAGGCCTCCGGGAGTGGCTGCGCCTCGTCTTCGCCATCCGTGGCCGTCCCGCGGGGTACCTGCTCGCCCTCTCCGCGCTCGCGCTGTACTTCACGCTCCACCTGCTGGTCTCCGGACCGTCCGCGCACGCGCTCCCGTGGTTCATGTTCTTCCTGTCGTTGCCGGGCAACCTCGTCATCGGCGGCATGGAGGAGGCCGGCTGGATGACCGCGCTGCAACCCGGGCTCGATCGGCGGTGGGGGTTCGTCCCGTCCTCGCTGGTGGTCGGGATCATCTGGCTCCTCTGGCACGTGCCGCTCTTCTTCATCCCCGGCACGAACCACGAGTCCGGTCAGATCGACTTCTGGATGTTCGCGGTCCAGATCATGGCGTTCCGCCTCCTCTACGGCGCGATCTTCCGGGTCGCGGGCACGAACGGGGTGCTCCTGTGCATCCTCACCCACACGGTGTTCAACGCCGCCAGCTTCACCCTCGGCATCCCGCCGACGACCTGGGCGGGCACCCTCGCCGCCAACGCGGGGGTGGTGATCCTTGCCCTCGTCTCGGTGATGCTCTCCCAGCGGCCTCAGGCGACTCGTCGATGGCGCGTCGAGCCCTGAGCAGCATGGTGGAAAGGCAGCCTGGCGAAGGCACGCCACGGCCGCGGATCGCCGATCTCTCTCTCACCACGGGCTAGAGCCCGCAGGTTGCGTCGAGAGGCGCCCTCGTTGTCGGTGGCTCCCGGCTGTGTTCTACCGAACGCGGCGGAGCGGTGTTGCGACGAGCTCCAGGCATCTCGACACCCGAGAGCATCGGAGCGGCGTGGGGTGTACTCCACGCAGGATCGATCAGAGTGGCCGACATCTCGGCAACAACACGTCACTACATCTGCATGTCGGCGAAGCGCTGGTAGTGGCCCTGGAACGCGACGGTGATCGTGTCGGTGGGACCGTTACGGTGCTTGGCGACGATGAGATCCGCCTCGCCCGCGCGTGGCGACTCCTTCTCGTAGGCGTCCTCGCGGTGGAGCAGGATCACGACGTCGGCGTCCTGCTCGATGCTGTTGTGTGCCGCGATGCCGTTCGCGACGAAGTTGTGCCCGTCGAGGACCGTGGCGTCGTAGACCTGCTTCTCCCCCATCGGCTCGATCGAGACGACCTCGTCCCACAGGAGGTCGTTGACGGCCATGATCTCCAGTTCCTCGCTCTCGAGCACAGCCGCGATCTTGCCGAGGCGGTGCCGGGAGAGCCCGTTCCGCCACAGCGCGTCGTCCGACCCCGCGGTCCCCTTCCCGACGCTCAGCCGCGGGATAGCCGTCGGCCCTTCCTCCACGAGCAGATCCCGCACGACGTCCCACACGTGCTGTGGTCCGGTGTCGACGTGCGACGCCGAGCGCTTGGAACGGACGATCGCCAAGAGCTCAGCGGCGTTCTCGCTCTGGGATCCTTCGAGCCCGATCTCCTGCAGGAAGCGACGCTGGTCGTCGCGCTCGGCGATGTCGAGTGCGAAGGACCCGTCGAGACCCGGTCGTACGTTCGTCGAGATTCCGAAGCGGAGCAGGAGCCGTGCGACGCCGTCGACGACCGCGCGAGAGGCGGAGGAGAAGCGGATGCGGCCTCCGCTCCCGTCCGCGCTGATGCCCACGTCGGCGCTTGTCGACCACAGGTGCTTGACGAACAGAGCGATCTGCCGCTTCGGCAGGTGGAAGACGCTTGTGGGGACGAAGGCCTCGCTCGTGTGCGCGGCGCGAAGCCCGAGGTCGTCCAGCCACGCGGCAGACGCCGACTGTGCCGCGCCCGTCGCCGTCATGTGCTCGGTGCGGGCAGCTCGCGAAGGACCGTTCCCGAGGAGGTGCGCAAGCATGACGACCTTGCGGTCGTCCCACTCCAGGTTCCGCTCCGGCCCCGGTACGTGGCGCGGTACACCGATGCGCGAGCCCACCTCCAGGTCCCCGAGCGCCGTCCAGCCGTCGTAGGTGAGGAACGGGTGGTTCGCCGTCGCCTCGATCTCCTTGCCCGACGCGAGGCGCATCCTGAACACCGGCTTCACCCCGGTGGGGAACACGTGGGTGAGGTGACGGCGCACGTACTGGAGCCGGTCGTTGAGCGCCCACACGGGGACGTCCTTGGCGTTGAGCGCGAACAGCTCACCGAGGCTGGTCTCCGCGCCGGTGTCCGCGCGCAGGATCTTCGTGTCCTCGGTGAGGCAGCCCGACTCACGCAGGTCGCTCATCTGCGGCTTCTTGTCGCCACGCTGCTCCGGACCACGGTTCAGCTGCGAGATCGCGATGACAGGAACCTCGAGCTCCTTCGCGAGCAGCTTGAGCGCACGCGAGAACTCCGAGACCTCCTGCTGGCGCGACTCGACGCGCTTGCCGGAGCTCATGAGCTGGAGGTAGTCGATGACGACGAGCTTGAGGTCGTGCCGCTGCTTGAGCCGACGGCACTTGGCCCGGATCTCCATGAGCGACATGTTCGGCGAGTCGTCGATGAACAGCGGCGCCTCGGCGACCTTGCCCATCGTGGAGGCGAGCTTCTGCCAGTCCTGCTCGTCCATCTTCCCGGAGCGCATCCGCGTGAGCGGCACCTTCGCCTCGGCGGCGAGCAGACGCATCGTGATCTCGTTGCGGCTCATCTCCAGGGAGAAGATGACGGCCGCCATCTGGTGGTGCACCGCGGCGTGCGTCGCGACGTTGATGCCGAGGACGGAATTGTGCGTCGGCACCATCGACCGTCCCGCGAGGTACAGGTGCGACGGGTGGTCCACCTCGACGCAGCGCACCGGGACCGGGTCGACGCGTCGGACGTCGACCACGAACCGCGAGGTGAGCCGCGCCGTCCCAGGGCGACGGCGCTCCTTGTGGACGAGCCGCTTGCGCTCCAGCCAGAAGACGTCGTCCTCGGTCGTGAAGGTGATCGTGTACGCCGTGGACGAGGACTCGGTCCGACCCTGGACGGCCTTCGTCGACCACCCCGTGCGGTATCCCAGGGACAGGGCCAGCTCTCGCGTCTGCAGCGCGAGGCGCTCGCTCGTCAGCGAGATCTGGACGCTTCCCTGCGGCGTGACCGTCCCGTCGGTGTCGAGCAGACCCGCGAGAAGCTCGCGTCGCTGCGCCTCGCTCGCGCGCAGGTAGGCAACGGGGATCGCGTCGGCCGTTGGCAGGCCGAGCGCGAGCAGGTCGTCCACGCTCGGCTGTGCGACGTAGCCGAGCCCTTCGATCCGCATCGCGATCTCCGGGTCGGCGGACGTGAACTCGGCGCGCCGAGAGCTGCCGTCTCCCAGCCAGACCCCGAGCACGTACGGGTGGATCGGGAGGTCGGCCTCGGGAAGGTCCAGGGGTGCCGTCGTAGCGATCGAGTGGTTCGCACGGTTGTCCGCCGTGACACAACGGACCGTGGCCGCGAGCTCCTCGGTCGTGCGGACGGACGACTCGGGCGTCTCGCCGGCGCGCACCGCGCGTCGCTGGGCACGGGTCGAGGTCACCCACTGGTGCTGCGCGTCCGCGACGATCACGGTGCCGTCGTCGAGCTCGACCTCGTAGCAGGGGCGGTCGACCATGACCTCGGTCGCGGCGACGACGCGTGTGGGCGTCCCGTCCGCGGAGACCAGCAGGTCACCGACCGCGACCTCGCCCATCGTCGTCCAGCCCGACGGCGTGGGCAGCGGCGTGTCGAGCGCGAGCGCCTTGCCGATGGCCGGACGCGCCGCGACGACGATCATCTGGCCGGGGTGCAGGCCGTTGGTGAGCCGGTCGAAGTCCGAGTAGCCGGTGGGGACGCCGGTCATGCCCTCGCCGCGCCCCTGCGCGGCCTCGATCTCGTCGAACGTCGGACCGAGGATCTCCGAGAGCGGAAGGTAGTCCTCGGTCGTGCGCCGCTCGGTGACGGCGTAGACCTCGGCCTGGGCGTTGTTGACGATCTCGTCGACGTCGCCGCCGTCGGTCGCGTAGCCGAGCTGCACGATGCGCGTGCCCGCCTCGACGAGGCGACGCAGGACGGCACGCTCGCGGACGATGCGCGCGTAGTACCCGGCGTTGGCGGCGGTCGGCACGCCGGCCATGAGGTCGTGGATGTAGGGCGCGCCGCCGATGCGCTGGAGCTCGCCGCGCTTGGTCAGCTCCGCGACGACAGTGATGGCGTCGGCGGGCTCGCCGCGACCGTAGAGGTCGATGATCGACTCGTAGACGATCTCGTGCGCCGGTCGGTAGAAGTCGGAGCCGCGGATCTGCTCGATGACGTCCGCGATGGCGTCCTTCGACAGCAGCATGCCGCCGAGCACGCTCATCTCGGCGGCGACGTCCTGGGGCGGCGTCCGGTCGAACCCCGACGGCCCCGGTCCCCCGTAGCTCTCCTCGAGCTCCTCGATCGACATGCGCCCCTCGCTCCCCCGGGACTGGAACGGCCCTTGCGGGACCGCACGACCGGGACCACTCTTCGTCGTACACGTGTTCTACCGCGGGCCACCCACACGACTGTCCCGGTGGCCGCGCCCCCCGCCTCCGACAGGCACGACCCCGCGACACTAGATCGCCACCGGACGCCCTGCAAACGGCCCTGTGCACGCCCGGTGGACAGGGACCCCCGTTCCTGTGGACACAGTCCCTCACACTGTGCACACCCGGTGGAAAACGGTGTGGACAACCTCACGATCTTGCTGTGTACATCGCTGCGAGCGGCCTCTGACCAGCCTCATCACTACCCTCAGGGGTGTGGAAGAAAGAAAGTCGGGCGACACGCCGACGACACGCCGGACACCGTCCGGTCGACCCGACGACACCGCAGCGCCACCCGGCGTCGGTGCGTCGTCCACAGGTCGCCGCGCCCGGTCCCGGCTCGACCACGAGATCCTCGCCCTCGCCGTCCCTGCGCTCGGCGCGCTCGTGGCCGAGCCGCTGTTCGTGCTCGTCGACAGCGCCGTCGTCGGCCACCTCGGCACCGCACAGCTCGCGGGCTTGTCCCTCGCGTCGACCCTCCTCGTGACCCTCGTCGGCCTGTGCGTCTTCCTCGCCTACGCGACCACGGCCGCCGTCGCGCGCCGCATCGGCGCGGGCCACACGCGGGAGGCGCTCCAGTCCGGCATCGACGGCCTCTGGCTCGCCGTCGGGCTGGGCGCGCTCCTCGCGGCCGTCCTGTGGACGACGGCGCCGTGGGCCGTCGGCGCGATGGGCGGTACGGGCGAGGTCGCCGAGCACGCCGTCGTCTACCTCCGCTGGTCCGCGCTCGGGCTCCCCGGGATGCTCCTCGTCCTCGCGTCCACCGGCGTGCTGCGCGGCATGCAGGACACCCGGACGCCCCTGTGGGTCGCCGCGGGCGGCGCGACGTTCAACGCGGTCCTCAACGTCGTCCTCGTCTACGGGGCAGGGCTCGGGATCGCGGGGTCCGGGATCGGCACGGCCGTCGCCCAGCTCACCATGGGCGCGGTGCTCGTCGTGGTCGTCGTGCGCGGCGCCCGGCGGCACGGTGCGTCGCTGCGGCCCGCCGCGGGCGGGATCTGGGCCAACGCGCGCGCCGGGGCGCCCCTCTTCGTCCGCACGCTGTCGCTCCGCCTCGCGATCCTCCTCACCGTGTTCGTCGCGACCGGGCTCGGGGAGGTCACGCTCGCGGGGTACCAGGTCGTGAACTCCGTCTGGGGGCTCGCGGCCTTCGCGCTCGACGCGCTCGCCATCGCCGCGCAGGCGCTCGTCGGGCACGGGCTGGGGGCCGACGACGTCCCGCGCGTCCGCGCCGTCCTGCGCCGCACCCTCCAGTGGGGCGTCGCCGCCGGGGCCGGGCTCGGCGTCGTCATGGCCGCGGGCGGCTGGTGGTTCGCGCTCCTCTTCACGTCCGACCCCGACGTGCGCACCGCCGTCGCCGTCGGCATGGCGGTGTGCGGCGCCCTCCTGCCGATGGCGGGCTGGGTCTTCGTCCTCGACGGCGTCCTCATCGGCGCCGGGGACGGCCGCTTCCTCGCCTGGGCGGGCATGCTCACGCTCGTCGTCTACGCGCCGTTCGCGCTCGCCGTCCGGCACTGGGCGCCCGACGGCGCAGCAGGCCTCGCGTGGCTGTGGCTCGCCTTCGCGGGGGTCTTCATGGCGGCACGCGCCCTCACCACCGGGCTCCGGGCGCGCGGGAGCGCCTGGATGGTCACCGGTGCCGCCTGAGCCGTCGAGACCCCGGCCGGACGCGACGAAGGCCCGGCCCCTCCGAGGAGGGGCCGGACCTTCGCGGACTGCTCAGCAGCAGATCAGGCAGCGACGACCTTCACCGCGAGGGTCGCGGAGACCTCCGGGTGGAGGCGGACGGAGACCGTGTAGTCCCCCGTCGCCTTGATCGGCTGACCGATCTCGATCTTGCGCTTGTCGACCGACGCACCGGCGGCCGTCACGGCGGACGCGATGTCCGCCGTCGTGACGGCGCCGAAGAGGCGACCGGCAGCGCCGGCCTTCGCCTCGACGACGACCGGCTTCGACTGCAGCGAGTCGCGGATCGCCTTCGCGTCGTCGAGCGACGCGATCTCGCGGGCCTTGCGCGCCTTGCGGATCGCAGTCACCTGCGACTCGGCGCCCTTGGACCACGGCGTGGCGAGCTTGCGCGGGACGAGGAAGTTACGGGCGTACCCGTCCTTCACCTCGACGACGTCGCCGGGCTCACCGAGACCGGTGACCTCGTGGGTCAGGATCAACTTGGCCATGAGTTCTCTCCCTTCCCGCTCAGCGAGCCGTCGACGTGTACGGCAGCAGCGCCATCTCGCGCGCGTTCTTCACCGCACGGGCGATCTGGCGCTGCTCCTGGACGGAGACGCCGGTCACGCGACGCGCGCGGATCTTGCCGCGGTCGGAGATGAACTTGCGCAGCAGCGCCGTGTCCTTGTAGTCGACCGACTCGATCTTGGCCGACTTCAGCGGGTTGGACTTCTTCTTGGGCTTGCGCACCACAGGCTTCGCCATGGTGTTGCTCCTCTACAAGGTGCGATCCCCGCGCGCGGACCGCGCCGACGAGCGGCGCAGTACCCGCGGGGACGGGTGTGTGTTCTGGGAGTGGCGGACGATCAGAACGGGGGCTCGTCGGAGAACGAACCACCGGACGACGCGGGACCAGCCGTGGCCCACGGGTCGTCGCTCTGCTGCTGACCGCCGCCGGAGCTGAATCCGCCGCCGGAGGCGCCACCGGAGTTGGCGCCACCTCCGTAGCCGCCACCGCCGCCGAAGCCGCCGCCACCGCCACCCGAGCGCTGGGCGCGGGTGACCTTCGCGGAGGCGTAGCGCAGGGAAGGACCGATCTCGTCCACCTGCAGCTCGACGACGGTGCGCTTCTCCCCCTCGCGGGTCTCGTACGAGCGCTGGACGAGGCGGCCCTGCACGATGACGCGCATGCCCTTCGTCAGCGACTCCGCGACGTTCTCCGCGGCCTCGCGCCAGATCGAGCAGCGCATGAACAGGGTGTCCCCGTCCTTCCACTCGTTCGACTGGCGGTCGAAGGTCCGCGGCGTGGACGCCACCGTGAAGTTGGCCACCGCCGCACCCGAGGGGGTGAAACGCAGCTCCGGGTCTCCCGTGAGGTTCCCGATCACCGTGATGACGGTGTCACCTGCCATGGCCAGCTCCTTCGTGTGTCGTCTGTGTCGTCGACGGCGCCGCGCGCCTCGCTCGTAACGTTCTCGCGTCGCTCATCCCACCACGCGGCGCCCACACGCGCTACGGCGTGCAGCTTCCCGGTGCGGGAGGGTCGAACGGGGGGACGCGGGGAGGATCAGCGAGCGTCCGTGCGCAGGATCTTGGTCCGCAGGACGACCTCGTTGAGGCCGAGCTGACGGTCCAGCTCCTTGGCGGTGTCGGACGTCGACGTGAAGTCGACGACCGCGTAGATGCCCTCGGACTTCTTGTTGATGTCGTACGCCAGGCGGCGACGACCCCAGATGTCCACCTTGTCGACGGAGCCGCCGTCGGTCTTGATGACCGACAGGTACTTGTCGAGCGACGGGGCGACGGTGCGCTCCTCGATCTCGGGGTCGAGGATGATCATCAGTTCGTACTGACGCATGCGGATAACCCACCTCCTCTGGTCTTCGCGGTCACGGTCTCTCCGTGACAGGAGGGTTCATGCCTACGTGCTGCTGCCGTCCGACGGGCGGACGGCAGCTCCCCAGGGTACCCGCTCGGCGCGGGCGCCCGGAAATCTGCGGCCGACCGGCGGGTCAGCCTCTGCCCGGGATGATGCCGCCGGCGTTGCCGCCACCCCCGCCGGGGTTGCCTCCGCCACCCGGGTTGCCGGTCTCCGTGGGCGACGGGTCCGGGTCCTCCGGGTCGGGCGTCTCGGGCGGCGGCTGCTGGCCCGGGTCGGTGCCCTTGGAGACGACGAGCGCGATGGTGGAGCCCGGCGGGACCTGGTCCATCGAGGACTGGCTGATGACGTACCCCCGGGGCTGCTGGTCGGAGAACTCCTCGGTGATTCGCACCTTGAGCCCGGCACCCTCGATCTGGGCCCGCGCGGCACGCGCCTCCATGCCGACGACGGACGGCACGGCCACGTTCTCCGGCTGCTGCGGCTCCTCCGTCTCCTCCGGCGTCGGCTCCTCGGACGGGGTCTCCGTCGGGGTCTCGGTCGGCGTCTCCGTCGGCTTCGGCTTGGGCGGGGTGTAGTCCGGGAACTCCCCCGCGGGCAGGTTCGCCGCAGCGGTCTGCATGTACGACGTCCAGGCCTCGACCGGCCACGAGCCACCGGTGATCTCGCTGTTGACCCACTTGCCGAACGGCGTGATCTGCTCCTGCTCGCCGTTGGGGCCGGACTGGTAGAGACCCACGACCGTCGCGAGACCGGGGGTGAAGCCGGCGAACCACGCGGACTTGTTGTCCGTCGACGTGCCCGTCTTGCCGGCGGCGGGACGACCGATCGCCTGCGCGGGCTTGCCCGACCCCGTCTCGACGACCTGGGAGAGCGCGTAGGTCGCCCCTGCCATCACCTCGGGGTCGAACTCCTGCGTCCGCTTGTCGGCCCCCGGCGCCTGGTAGACGAGGTTGCCGCGGGAGTCGGTCACGGAGGCCACGATGTGCGGCGTCGACCGCAGCCCCTGGGCCGCGATGGTCGCGTACGCGTTGGTCAGCTCGAGCGGCGTCACCGTCGCGTCACCGAGCACGTTCGCCAGGTTCGACCCGACGTCGGCCTTGATGCCCAGGCGAGCCGCGACGTCCGCGGTCTTCTCCGGCCCGACCTCGAGGTTGAGCTCGGCGTAGGCGGTGTTCACCGACTGCGCGGTCGCCTCGGTGAGGTCGACGTTCCCCCAGTCGTGGTCGCTGAAGTTGCGGACCTTCCAGTCTTCGCCGTTGTTGGCGCCGGGGAAGGTCTTGGGCGAGTTGCCGTCGAAGCGCTCGTCGAGCGTGTGCCCGTTCTCCAGGCCCGCGATGAGCGTGAACGGCTTGAACGTCGAGCCGCCCTGCGCCGCGCCTCGGGTCGCGTTGTTGTACTGGTTCTCGAGGAAGTTCTTGCCGCCGTAGAGGGCGCGGACCGAGCCGTCGTTCGGGTCGACCGAGACGATGGCGGCACGGAGGTTCGGGGAGACCGGGTTCTCGTCGCGACCCTCCTGGGGGAGCGAGTCCGCCGTCGCGACGGCGGCCTGCTGCATGGCCGCGTCGATCGTCGTCGTGACCTTGTAGCCCTTGCTCGTCAGGGCGTCCTCGCTGATGCCGATCCCCTCGCCGGCCAGCTCCTGCTCGACCATCGCGAGGAGGTAGCCCGTGGGGCCGTCGTACTTCTGGGACTTGACGTACTCGACCGCCTCGGGGAAGCCCGCGTCCACCGCCGCCTGGCGCTCGGCGGCGGTGATGTGGCCGTCCTCCTCCATGTTCCGCAGCGTCCGCTGCCACCGCTCCTCGGCCTGGGCGTGGTTGACGGCCGGGTCCCAGTTGGTCGGGCTGGGGATGATGCCGGCGATCATCGCCGCCTGCGACACGGTGAGGTCGGCGGCGTTCACGCCGTAGTACTTCTGCGCGGCCGCCTGGATGCCGTAGGCGCCACGACCGAAGTAGATGGTGTTGAGGTAGTTGCCGAGGATCTCGGCCTTGTCCTGCTCCTGGGTGATCTTCACGGCGAGGATCGCCTCGCGCGCCTTGCCCGCGTAGTCGGTCACGGTGTTGGTGTAGTACCGCTCGACGTACTGCTGCGTCAGCGTGGACGCGCCCTGACGGCCGCCACCCTTGATGTTGTTGTAGAAGGCGCGCGCGATGCCCTTGACGTCGACGCCGGAGTTCGTCCAGAACGTGCGGTCCTCGGACGCGACGACCGCGTTGCCGACGTACGGCGGCAGCGTCGCGTAGTCGACGATCTCGCGGTCCTCGACCGCGTACTTGCCCATCTCCGTGGTGCCGTCGCCCCAGTAGACGGTCGACGTCTGGGCGCCCACGCTGGGCAGCTTCGTCGGGACCTCGGTCGTGAACCACGCCGCGACGCCGACGCCCGCGACGAGCGCGATGCCCGTCAGCATGGTCCCGACGACCACGCGCCACGACGGCAGCCAGCGACGGACGCCCTTGACGTGCGAGCGTGGGTAGTTGAAGAACCGACGGCGCCCGCGCGGGGTCGTCCGTCCGTTCGTCCTCGTGGATCGCGCCACGGTCTACCTTCCTCTGGGGGGCATCGAGGAGCCGGCTCGCGTCGACCGCGGGCCTGCCCGTGGGCCGCCGTGCGGGGACCACCTGACCGACGGGACGGGCCCGCCTCGGGGGCGGGCCGCCGTCGGGCACGAGGTCGGCGCACGCCGGACCACCCTGAACAATAGGGCGTCACCCTGTCCCGACAAGGGTTCAGCGCACCGTGAGCGGGATCGTCCGCCATTGATTCGCCCGGGCGTCCCGCCGCCTCCGCGGGTTCTTCACATGCCCGGCGACGCGTGTCACAGTCCGGTCAGGATTGCACGACACATCGGGACGACCTAACCTGTCGATGTATCGACTCGATACATCGGGTCGAACCAGATCCCAGCGAGTCCCTCCGGGGGCACGCCGAGGAGCGTCAGGAGGTGGGATCGTGCGGAGCAAGACGCCTGTGCTCGAGACCGCGATCCTGGGGCTCCTCAAGGAGGCGCCGCTGCACGGGTACGAGCTGCGCAAGCGGCTCAACATCATGCTCGGCTCCTTCCGCGTGCTCTCCTACGGCTCGCTGTACCCCGCCCTCAAGTCGTTGGTGGCCCGCGGGCTCATCACCGGCACGGAGCAGTCGGCCGCGCAGTCGACCCTCGCACCCGCCCTCTCGGGCAAGCGTGCGCGGATCGTCTACGAGCTGACGGCCGAGGGCAAGGAGCACCTCCAGACCGTCCTGGCCTCCTCCGGGCCGGCGGCGTGGGAGGACGAGAGCTTCGACGTCCGGTTCGCGTTCTTCGCGCAGACCGACGCCGAGACCCGCATCCGCATCCTCGAGGGCCGGCGCACCCGGCTCACCGAGAGGCTGGAGGCGGTCAGGGAGTCCGCGGCTCGCACGCGCGAGCGGCTCGACGAGTACACGCTCGAGCTGCAACGTCACGGACTCGAGCAGGTCGAGCGCGAGGTGCGCTGGCTCGACGGTCTCATCACCACCGAGCGCGACAGGAGCTCCGGGCACGCCCGGGGCGCCGCCCGCGCGCGGTCCAGCAGCACCCCGCATCCTGCGGAACCATCCGAGCAGGAGCCCGACGGCGCGCGGCGTCCCGAGGACCCTGGAACAACGAACACCAAGGAGCGAGGATGACCTCCATCCGCGTCGCCATCGTCGGCGTAGGCAACTGCGCATCGTCCCTCGTCCAGGGCGTGCACTTCTACCGTGACGCCGACCCGAGCAGCACCGTCCCGGGCCTCATGCACGTCCAGTTCGGCGACTACCACGTGTCGAGCCTGGAGTTCGTGGCGGCGTTCGACGTCGACGCGAAGAAGGTCGGCTTCGACCTCTCGGAGGCCATCAACGCCTCCGAGAACAACACGATCAAGATCGCGGACGTCCCGCCGCTCGGCGTGACCGTCCAGCGCGGCCCGACCCTCGACGGCGTCGGCAAGTACTACGCGCAGACGATCGAGGAGTCGGACGCGGAGCCGGTCGACGTCGTCGCCGCGCTGCGCGAGGCGCAGGTCGACGTGCTCGTCTGCTACCTCCCCGTGGGCTCGGAGCAGGCCGCGAAGTTCTACGCGCAGGCCGCGATCGACGCCGGCGTGGCGTTCGTCAACGCGCTCCCCGTCTTCATCGCGTCCGACCCGGAGTGGGCCGCGAAGTTCGAGGAGGCCGGCGTCCCGATCGTCGGCGACGACATCAAGTCGCAGGTCGGCGCGACGATCACGCACCGCGTGCTCGCCAAGCTCTTCGAGGACCGCGGCGTCGTGCTGGACCGCACGTACCAGCTCAACGTCGGCGGCAACATGGACTTCAAGAACATGCTCGAGCGCGAGCGCCTGGAGTCCAAGAAGATCTCCAAGACGCAGGCCGTGACCTCGAACCTCGAGGGCCCGCTCGGCGGCAAGACGGAGGACCGCAACGTCCACATCGGACCGTCGGACTACGTCGCGTGGCTCGACGACCGCAAGTGGGCGTACGTGCGCCTCGAGGGCCGCGCGTTCGGCGAGGTCCCGCTGAACCTGGAGTACAAGCTCGAGGTCTGGGACTCCCCCAACTCGGCCGGCATCATCATCGACGCCGTCCGCGCCGCGAAGATCGCGAAGGACCGCGGCGTCGGCGGCCCGATCCTCTCGGCCTCGACGTACTTCATGAAGTCCCCGCCGGTCCAGATGGAGGACACGAAGGGCCGCGCGCAGCTCGAGGCCTTCATCGCCGGTGAGGTCGAGCGCTGATCCGGAGTGCAGCGAAGGTCGAGAGCCCGGCACGCTTCTCGCCGGGCTCTCGGCCGTAGCGGAGCGCAGGACCAGCGCGACCGAAGAGTCGAGCGCTGACCTGGAGCCCTGAGAGCTGAGCGCTCCGCCGAGGTAGAGCCCTGGTCGTCCGGCAGGAGGACCAGGGCTCTACCTCGCTCGGCCGGGTTCGTCGTCGGCCGTGGCCGCGCTCGAGGTGAGACGACACCGGGAGGGCGGGGAGGCGCGCCGCGTCGTGGCGGGCCTGGCGGGAGCCGCGAGGGACGAGCGGCGGATGGTAGACGCGGCGCGCCTCCCCGCCCGACCTCCCAGCGCGACCCGGGCGCCCGACCCCGCACGACGCGGCACGGGGGACAACCGCATGTCCGACCGCACGACGACGAACGTAGGGTGACCGCGTGGGTGTGATCTCCGAGCTGCGGGCGCTGCTGCGTCTGGACGGCTTCCGCAGGCTGTTCGCCGTCCGGCTCGTGTCGCAGGCCGGGGACGGCATGTTCCAGGTCGGCCTGGCGTCGCTCCTGTTCTTCTCCCCCGAGTCGCAGGGCACGGCGGCGGCCATCGCGGGCGCGTTCGCGGTGATGCTCGCGCCGTTCACGATCGTCGGCCCGTTCGCCGGGGTGTTCCTCGACCGGTGGCAGCGTCGTCAGGTCCTCGCGTGGGGCAACGCGGTGCGCGTCGTCATCACGCTCGGCATGGCGGTGCTCATGCTGACGGGCGGGGTGAGCGGCTGGATCTACGCGCTGGGCCTGGCCGCGCTGTCCGTGAACCGCTTCCTGCTTGCCGGGCTCTCGGCGGGCCTGCCGCGGGTCGTCGACGGCCCGCTGCTCCTCACGGCGAACTCCCTCACGCCGACGCTCGGCGCGGGTGCGGCGTTCGTGGGGGGCGGGATCGGCGTCGTGCTCGGGCTGGCGTTCGAGCCGGGCCGGGTCAAGGACTCGTCGGCGCTCGTGTGCGCGGCGCTCGTGTTCGGCGTCGCGTCCCTCCTCGCGCTGCGCCTCGGGCGCACGCAGCTCGGCCCGGAGCGCCCGGCGGAGTCCGCGATCAGCTCCGAGATCGCGCGGGTCGCGCGCGGTCTGGCCGACGGCGCCCGGTACCTCGTCGCGCGCCGCACGCCCGGGCAGGCGCTGCTCGCGATGGCGACGCACCGCTTCCTCTACGGCGTGGTGTTCATCGCGTCGATCCTCATCGCGCGCAACCTCCTGAGCCCCGGCGACCAGGACGCGGGGTTCGTGACGTTCGGGCTCGTCGTGGGGCTCACCGGCGTGGGGGGTGCCGCGGCGGCGGTCATCACCCCGTTCCTGTCGCGCCGCACCGGTCCGCAGGTGTGGATCGCGATCATGCTGCTGCTCGCGGCAGCGAGCCAGCTCCTGCTGGTGACGACGCCGTCGCGCGCGGTCGTGTTCACGGGCGCGACGCTGCTCGGCCTGGCCGCCCAGGGCACGAAGATCGCGGTGGACACCATCGTCCAGCGGGACACGGACGACGAGTTCCGCGGCCGCGCGTTCGCCTTCTACGACGTGCTGTACAACGCGGCGTTCGTGGGCGCGGCGGCCCTCGCCGCCTTCACGCTCCCCGACACGGGCTGGTCGCGCGGCGTCTTCGTCGCGCTGGCGGTGGCGTACTGCGTCGCCGCGCTGGTCCTGTGGACGCGGGGGGCGCGCACGCCGTCCGCGCCGGGCGGCGCCGTCGTGCCCGACGCCGGGGCCTCCCCCCGCACGTCCCCCGCCTGACGCGCCCCTCCCCCCGCACGTCCCCCGCCTGACGCGCCCCTCCCCTCGCCCGCCCGCGCGACGCGCGGATCTCCTTCTGCCGTCGGCGTACCGATGAGTCCGGCGCCGAAAAGAGGTCGTCACCGTCGGCGGGAATAACGCAGGATGGTGAATGGTCGTACAGGGTACGGATCGTCGCGGCGAGCGCCGCGCGGACCGTTCCGGGTCGCGTCACCCTGCTCGTGGCCCCGCCGACCGAACCGACACCGTCGTCGCGTGCCCCCGCACGCGACCGTCGCGCTGCCCTGCAGCGCACCCTGCCCCCCGACCGGGTCCGACCCTGCGCCCGGGCCGCCACCGACGCGAGCGGAGACACACCGTGACAGCCTCCCCCACCCACGACACCTCGGCCGCCGTCGACCGCCTCCCCCGGGCGGACTTCCTCGTCATCGCGCTGCTGCTCGGCTCGGCGTTCGTCGTGATCCTCAACGAGACCACGATGAGCGTGGCGCTCGCGCCGCTCATGGCGGACCTGGGGATCACCGCGAGCACGGGCCAGTGGCTCACGACGGCGTTCATGCTGACCATGGCCGTCGTCATCCCGGCGACCGGGTTCCTGCTCCAGCGGCTCGGGACGCGCGGCGCCTACCTGCTCGCGATGTCGCTGTTCAGCGCGGGCACGCTGCTCGCCGCGCTCTCCCCCGGCTTCGCGTGGCTGCTCGTCGGGCGCGTCGTCCAGGCGTCGGGCACGGCCATCATGATGCCGCTGCTCATGACGACGATCATGACGCTCGTGCCGCCGGCCATCCGCGGCAAGGTCATGGGCAACATCTCGATCGTCATGGCCGCCGCGCCCGCGCTCGGCCCGTCGCTCTCCGGCCTCATCCTCAACTCGCTGAGCTGGCGGTGGGTCTTCGGCATCGTGCTGCCCATCGGCCTGGTCGCGCTTCTCCTCGGCTTCCTGTACATCCGGGACGTCGCGGACCGTACGCACTCGCGCCTCGACCCGTTCTCCCTCGTCCTCGCGGCGTTCGCGTTCGGCGGGCTCGTCTACGGGCTGTCGAGCATCGGCGAGGCCGCGCGCCACACCCCGGTCGTCCCGCCCGCCGTGCCGCTCGCGCTCGGCGTCCTCGCGCTCGCCGCGTTCGCGTGGCGGCAGATCGTCCTCCAGCGCGAGGACCGCGCGCTGCTCGACCTGCGCGTGTTCACGCACCGCGGGTTCAGCGTGCCGCTCGGCATCATGGCCGTCGGCATGGTCGCGATGTTCGGCTCGCTCATCCTCCTGCCGCTGTTCCTCCAGGACGCGATGGGCCTCGAGCCGCTCGCGACCGGGCTCATCGTGCTCCCGGGCGGGCTCCTCATGGGTCTGCTCGGCCCGACCGTCGGCCGGCTCTACGACCGGGTGGGCCCGCGCCCGCTCGTCATCCCGGGCGTGAGCGTCGTCGCGGTCGCCCTCGCGGCCTTCACGACGATCCACGCCGACTCGTCGCCGTGGTTCGTCCTGGCCCTGCACGTCACGCTGAGCCTGGGCCTCGCGTTCATGTTCACGCCGCTGTTCACGTCCGCGCTCTCGTCGCTCGAGCCGCACCAGTACTCGCACGGCTCGGCGTCGATCGGCACGGCGCAGCAGCTCGCGGGTGCCGCCGGGACCGCGATGTTCGTCGCGGTCATGACGTCGCGCTCGATCGCCTACGGCGAGGCGGGGGCGTCGCCCCAGGTCGCGCTGGCCGAGGGTGTCGGCGACGCGTTCGTCTGGGGGACGGCGGTCATGCTCGTCGCCGTCGGCCTGTCGTTCCTCCTGCGGCGCAGCGCGCCGCCGGCGCACGGCCACGGCCCGGCCCAGGCCGGGACGCAGGACACCCCGGTCGAGGACGCACGCTCCGTGGACTCGCGCACCGAGGACGTGAAGGTCGAGGCCGCCCTGGCCACCGACGACGTCTGAGCCGTCGCCGCGGCGTCCGGCACGACGTCGCACCCTCGAGCACGACAGGGGTGCCGCTCTCCGCCCGAGAGCGGCACCCCTGTCGCGTCCCGCGTCTTCCTCCCGCCCCTGAGCGCTCGCCCGCTCCCACGCGGCCGGGCCGCGCTCAGGACTCCGACGACTCCGGCTGCTCGGCCCACCACCGCAGGAGCTCCGCGCGCGCCGTCTCCTCGTCGACCGGCCCGCGGTCGAGGCGCAGCTCCAGGAGGTGCTTGTACGCCTTGCCCACCACGGGTCCGGGGCGGATCCCGAGGATCTCCATGATCTGCTGCCCGTCGAGATCGGGCCGGACGGCGTCGAGCTCCTCCTTCGCCTGGAGCTCGGCGATGCGCCGCTCCAGGTCGTCGTACGACTCGCGGAGCCGCTGCGCCTTGCGTCGGTTGCGGGTCGTGCAGTCGGCGCGCGTGAGCCGGTGCAGGCGCTCGAGCAGCGGGCCGGCGTCGGTCACGTAGCGGCGCACCGCCGAGTCGGTCCACGCGCCGTCGCCGTAGCCGTGGAAACGCAGGTGCAGCTCGACGAGGCGCGCGACGTCCTTGACCACCTGCTTGTCGTACCGCAGGGCCTTGAGGCGCTTGGCGACCATCTTGGCCCCCACGACCTCGTGGTGGTGGAAGCTCACGCCGCCCCCGGCCTCGAACCGACGCGTGGGCGGCTTGCCGACGTCGTGCAGGAGCGCCGCGAGGCGGAGCACGAGGTCGGGTGCGGGGACGGCGCCGTCGGGCCCGGTCTCCTGCGCGATCGCCTGGTCGAGGACGGTGAGCGAGTGCTCGTACACGTCCTTGTGCCGGTGGTGCTCGTCGATCTCGAGCTTGAGGGCGGGCAGCTCGGGCAGCACGTGGTCGGCGAGGCCCGTGTCGACGAGCACCTCCAGCCCACGCCGCGGCGCGGTCCCGCACAGCAGCTTCGACAGCTCGTCGCGCACGCGCTCCGCGGAGACGATCTCGATGCGCTCGGTCATGAGGACGAGCGCGGCGAGCGTGCCGCCGTCGACGTCGAACTCGAGCTGCGCGGCGAACCGCGCCGCGCGCATCATGCGGAGCGGGTCGTCGTCGAACGACCGCTCGGGGGCGATCGGGGTGCGCAGGACGCGGCGGGCGAGGTCGCCGAGACCGTCGAACGGGTCGACGAACGTCATGTCGGGCACCCGCACGGCCATCGCGTTGACGGTGAAGTCGCGGCGCGACAGGTCGCCTTCCAGCGTGTCGCCGAACGCGACGACGGGCTTGCGCGACGTCGGGTCGTACTCGTCCGTCCGGTACGTCGTCACCTCGACGACGAGATCGTCCCCCGGCCCGCCGCGCCCGAAGCGCTTCGCGCCGATCGTGCCGAACTCCTTGCCGATGTCCCAGTGCGCGTCGCCCCAGCGCGCCAGGATCGCCTCGGTCTCGTCGGGCGACGCGGAGGTGGCGAAGTCGAGGTCGTTGCTCGCGCGCCCGAGGAACGCGTCGCGGACCGGTCCGCCGACGAGCGCGAGCTCGTGGCCCGCGGCGCGGAACGCCTCGCCGAGCTCGATCGCCGCAGGAGCCATCTCGGTGAGCACCGCGAGGGCCCGACGCTGCAGCTCGAGCGCGTGCGGCGTCGCGGGCGGTGTCGGCTGGGGCGACGGTGAGGAGGACGAAGGCTGGGGCACGACACCCAAGCCTGCCAGATGCGGCGTCCGCACCGGGGAGCCGGTCCCGAGGAGGTGGGTGCCCACTCGGTAAAGTTGAATCCATGTCCACCCCCGCGCACGCCGACGACCCCCGGAGGGATCCGGCGGGCGGGCGTGGCGACGGCCGCGGGCAGCCCGCCCCCGTCCCGGCCCCGCCGGGCGGTCACGCCCTCCGCATCGACCCGCGCTCGCGGCCGGGCCCCGCGCCCGCGCCGCTCCCGGTCGTGGACGAGGTGTCGGCGGGCGGTCTCGTCATCACGCTCGCCGGCGGCGAGCCGTGCGCGGCGATCATCGCGCGGCGCAACCGCGGCGGCCGCCTGGAGTGGTGCCTGCCGAAGGGCCACCTCGAGGGCGACGAGACACCGGAGCAGGCGGCCGTCCGCGAGATCGCGGAGGAGACGGGCATCCGCGGCGCGGTGCAGGAACCCCTCGGCGTCATCGACTACTGGTTCACGGGCGACGACCGGCGCGTGCACAAGGTCGTCCACCACTTCCTGCTCCGCGCGACGGGCGGGCACCTCACGGTCGAGGGCGACCCGGACGGCGAGGCCGAGGACGTCGCCTGGATCCCGGTCGCGGACCTCCCGGCGCGCCTGGCGTACCCGAACGAGCGGCGCATCGCCGTCGTCGCGCAGGGCGTTCTCGAGGGCCGGCGCACGCGGTTCCACGGGGTGGTCGAGAGTAGGGTGACCCGGACGATCGTCCGCCCGCACGGCCACCCGCACGACGGCCGCGGCGGCCCGGCACCGCCCGCCCCACGGAGCTCGACCGACCACTCATGACGCCCTCCCCCCGCAGCGGTGCGCGCCCTCGCGGCGCCGCGCCGGTCTCGCTCCGCGGTCCGTCCGCACGGCTGCTCGTCGCCCTGCTCCTCACGCTCGTCGTCGCGGCCGGAGTCCTGCTCGGCGGCACGACGGCGGCCCCGCCCGCCGCGGCGGACACGGCCCCCGAGGGCGAGGACGCTGTCTCGCTCGAGCTCACGTCGTTCGCACCGACCGTCCTCGCGCCGGACAGCACCCTCACCGTGACGGCGCGGGTGACGAACGGGACGGAGCAGACGCTCGGATCCCCCACGGTGACCCTCGGCGTCGACCGGCGTGCGCTGAGCACGCGGTCCGCGCTCGAGAGCTGGACCACGACCGGTCTCGACGGGCGCGTCGGCGCCACCGTCGCCGCCGAGGACGTCGGGCGACCGCTCGCGCCCGGGGAGAGCGCCGACGTGACGCTCTCGGCGACGGCCGCCGAGCTCGGTCTCGGCGCGGGCAGCGACTGGGGCCCGCGCGGCGTGGCGGTCGCCGTGTCCGACGGCGGCGCGCGCCTGGCCGCGCAGCGCACGTTCGTCCTCCGGGCGCCCGCGAGCGAGGTGTCGCCCGTCCGGCTCAGCGTGGTCGCGGCGCTGACGGGCCCCCCGGTGGACCCGGACCCGGTCGCGTACGACGACGCGCTCTCGGCGGCGGTGGCGAGCGACGGGCGGCTCGGCCGCCTGCTCGCCGCGACGGGCGAGCGGCCCGAGGTGGGCTGGGTCGCGGACCCGGCGCTGCTCGCGGCGGCCGCCGTGGCAGCGGACCCGGCCGTGAACGCCTGGGGGGACGCGGTGAGCGGGGCGACCGCCGGGCGCTCCACGTTCGCGCTGCGCGCCTACGACCCGGACGTCGCGGCGTTCGCGCACGCGGGCCTCGCGCTGCCCGAGGGGACGCCGCTGCCGTCGTCGGGCACCTCGTCCGACCCGGCATCGGCCACGGCGCCCGACGACACGACCGACGACGCCGCGGACACGGGGACCCCCGCGCCCCCGGACCCGACGAGCGGGTGGCGCACCGACCTCGCCTGGACGGCCGACGCCGTGCCCGACCTCGCGACCACGACGCTCGCCGCCGCGTCGGGGGCGACCGCGACGGTCGTCGGCCCGGGCGGGCTCGCGCCGGACGACTCCCTCACCTACACGCCGTCGGGCGTCGCCACGGTCACGACGGCCGCAGGGCCGGTCACGGCGCTCGTCGCCGACCCGGTGCTCACCGCGCTGGTCTCCGCCGGCGACGGCTCCGGCGTGTCCGCGACGCAGCGCCTGCTCGCCGAGACGGCCGTGATCGCCCGTGAGCGCCCTGCCGACCAGCGGCACGTCCTCGCGGCGCTGCCGCGGTCCTGGGAGCCTGAGCCCGGCCTGTTCACGGCGCGGCTCGACGCGCTGCGCGACTCCGGCTGGGTCGACCTCGCGCCCGTGGACCAGCTCCTCGCGGTCGAGCCACCCTCCGTCGACCGCGTGGCGCTGCCGGAGGCTGCCCCCGCCGACGGCGAGATCGGTGCCGCCCAGCTCCGGTCGCTCGACCGGTCGCGCGCGGAGCTCGCGACGTTCGCGACGGTCGCGGCGGACCCGACGGCGCTCACGCGCCCGCTCGAGCCGGCGTTCGTCACGCCGACGGCCGTCGCCTACCGCGCGGCGCCGCCGTCGCGCACGCTCGCCGTCCAGCAGGCCGAGCAGCGGTCCGCCGCGGTGCGGGGCGGGCTCTCGGTCGAGACGCGCTCGTCGTTCTTCTTCGTCGCCGAGCAGGAGGACCTGCCCGTCCGGGTACGCAGCACCCTCACGCAGGACGCGACGGTGCAGGTCGTGCTCCGGCCCGACGACCCCCGGCTGCGGGCCCCGGAGCGCACGACGGTGACCATCCCGGCGGCGACGCGCGACGCGGACGGCGACCTCGTCCCGACCGAGGCGAGCGTCGGGGTGCCGGTCGAAGGCTTCGGGAGCGGCAACGTCACCGTCGAGGTCGAGCTCGTCAGCGCCGCGCAGCCCCAGGTCCGGGTCGCGGAGCCGCAGCAGTTCGTCGTCCGGGTCCGGGCCGACTGGGAGTCGGTCGGCACGGTGGTCGTCGCCGTCCTGCTCGTCATCGCCCTGTTCGCCGGCATCTGGCGCACGGTGCGTCGCGGCCGCTCGCCCCGGCGCCTGGCAGGGGCCACGCTCGACCAGCCGTCGCCGCGGGAGCCGTCGGCCGGAGATCCCGGCGCGCCCGGGCCGAGCGCTCGGGCGTCCGTCGCGGCCGGAGAGGGCCGCGGGCCCGACCGCCAGGCCGACGTCGCGCCCGGCGGGCCACGCCACCCGGACGCGGAGCGCGGCCCGTGAGCCCGGGCCAGCCGCGGCACGTCCGCCCCTCGGGTGCCGGGCGGGGGCCGCGCCCCGGGACGACGCGCGACGCCGTCCCCCGGATCGCCGGCGCGCTCCCCGGCGACCCGGCGGCGCCGGGCACCCCCGACGAGACCGCGGAGGCCGGCGCGACGGAGGCTCCCGCCCCCCGCATGGGCGGCCTCGGCCGGTCGTCGGCACTCATGGCGTCGGGCACGTTCGTCTCGCGCGGCCTGGGCCTGGTGCGCAACGTCCTGCTGGTCGCCGCGATCGGCACGACGGGCCTCGTCGCGGACGCGTTCGACGTCGCGAACAAGATCCCCAACGTCCTCTTCGCGATCCTCGCGGGCGGCGTGCTCAACGCCGTCCTCGTCCCGCAGATCGTGCGGGCCTACCGCGCCCGCAACACGCAGGAGCGGCTCGACAAGCTGCTCACGCTCTCGGGCGTGATCCTCCTGGCGCTGTCCGCGCTGCTCACGGCCGGTTCGAGCATCCTCGTCGCGCTGTACACGGGCCCTGGCTGGACGGCGCCGCAGACGTCGCTCGCCGTCGCGTTCGCCTTCTGGTGCACGCCCCAGCTCTTCTTCTACGGCCTCTACACCCTGCTCGGTCAGGTCCTCAACGCACGTGGCCAGTTCGGCCCGTTCATGTGGGCGCCCGTGCTGAACAACGTCGTGTCGATCGCGGGGTTCGCCGCGTTCATCGCGCTATACGGCCCGGCGGTGACCGGGAACGTCGACGACCTCACCCAGTGGGACGGGACCAAGATCGCGCTGCTCGCGGGCACCGCGACGCTCGGCGTCGCCGCCCAGGCGCTCATCCTCGTCGTCCCGCTGTGGCGCGCGGGCTTCCGCTGGCACCTGCGGTTCGGCCTCCACGGCATCGGCCTGCGGTCCGCGGGCCAGGTGGCCCTGTGGACGTTCGCCGCGGTCATCCTCGAGCAGGTCGGCGTCCTGTTCACGACACGCTTCGCGAGCGAGGCGCCCCGTGCAGCGCTCGCCCAGACGTTCGGGGCCTACCGCGACGACCCCGGGACCCTGGGCGCCGTCACCGGGCTGGTGACGGGCGCCCCCGACGCCTTCTCGGGCGCGCTCGCCGTCGCGGGCAACGCGGCCTACACGCAGGCCCTGATGATCTACCTCCTCCCGCACTCCCTCGTGACCGTCTCCATCGCGACGGCGCTCTTCACGGGCATGAGCGCGGCCGCCCACGCGGGCGACCTCGCGCGCGTGCGGCACGACCTCTCGCGCGGCGTGCGCACCGTCGGCGTGTTCACGGTGTTCGCGACGGCGGTCCTCGTCGTCCTCGCCCTGCCCGTCACCAAGCTGCTCGTGCCCTCGGTCGACGCCGCCTCGGGCGAGGCCGTCTCCATGGTGCTGCGCGCGATGGCGCTCGGGCTCGTGCCGCTCGGCGGCATGGTCCTCATGAAGTGGGTCTACTACGCGTTCGAGGACGGGCGCACGGTCTTCTGGATCCAGGTGCCGGGCACGCTCGTGCTCGTCGGCGTGTCGTGGCTCGGCACGCAGCTCCTCCCTCCGCAGCTGTGGGTCGTGGGCATCGGCCTGGCGATGAGCCTGTCCAACCTCGTGGCCGTCGGGCTCCGCACGGTCGGCCTGCGGCGCACCCTCCACGGGCTCGACGGCGCACGGATCCTCCGCCTGCACGTCAAGGCGGGCCTCGCCGCGCTCGTGAGCGCCGTCGCCGGGTGGGGCGTGCTGCGCGCTTTCGTGGTGCTGTCGGGCGATCCGGCCGACGGGATCTACGGGCTCTCCTGGTGGCAGTCCGTCGTCGTCGTGGCGGTCGCCGGCACCGTGATGGGCCTCGTCTACGCGGGCGGCCTCAAGCTCATGCGCGTGCGGGAGCTCGACCAGCTCGCGGGACCGATCGTGGGGCGCGTCAGACGCCTCGTCCGCCGGTGACGCGACACGTCTGACGTGCGCGGATCCGGTGATACGGGGGCAATCCGGGCCCGCGTACCATGGGGTCTCGACCACGAGTCCCACACGGAGGAGGTCCGGTGAACGGCGTGGCCCCAGGAACGCTGCTCGTCGCGCGCTACCGGCTCGACGAACAGCTCGCGTCCGACCTGTCGGACGTCACGGCATGGTCGGCGCACGACCAGATCCTCGACCGGCCCGTGCGGCTCTCGGTCGTCACCGGCGCGCACGTCGCCGAGGCGCTCGACTCCGCGCGGCGTGCCGCGCTCGTCGTCGACCCGCGCCTCACGCGGGTGCTCGACGTCGGGTCCGAGGACGGCGTGGCGTACGTCGTGACCGAGCGCTACACGGGCATCACGCTGAGCGAGGTCGTCGCCGGCGGGATCGTCGACCCGCAGCAGGCGCGCGCGATCGTCGGCGAGGCCGCCGCCGCCCTCGAGGTCGCGCGCCGTCGCGGTGTCCACCACCTCGCGCTGCGCCCCGACGCGGTCCGTGTCGACGGCAGCCGCGTGCTCGTCACGGGCCTCGGTCTCGACGCCGGCGTCGCCGGCCACGAGCAGCACGACGCCGAGCAGACCTCCCGCGCGGACGCCGTCGGGCTCGTCGCGCTCCTCTACTACGCGATGACCGCCCGGTGGGCCGGGCCGTCCCTCGACGTCCCCTGGATCGCCGCGGACGCCATCCACCCGCTCCCCGCGCAGCGCGCGGGCGAGGGCGTGCTCGCCCTCTCCGACGTCCGCCCCGACGTCCCGGCCGAGCTCGACGACCTCTGCACCGAGACCTTCGCCGGCACCCACGGCACCGCCGAGGAGTGGACCGCGACGCCCCTGGGCGACGGGCCGCGCTCGCCCGCCGACGTCGTCGGTGCGGTCGAGCCGTGGGGCGAGGTCTCGGTCGTCGCGGCGCTGCCCGCGTTCGTGCAGCCCGCCGCCGGTGTGAGCCGCCAGTCGGTGCGCTCGGCGTTCGACGGCGCGGCCAGCGCGCCGCCCGGGACACCGCCGCCCGCCCCGCCGGTCCGCCGTCCGACGACCGGACGCATCCACCGCGTCGGTGCCGTGCCCGGGTCCGCAGGCCCGGGGGTGGCCTACGCCGCCGGGGCCGCGACCGGGGCCACCGCCGCCGTCCCGCCGCCCGCGGCTGCCCCGACCGCCGAGGCGTACGCGGTCCCGCCGCCGCCCGTCGGCTACGACGCGGGCACCGTTCCCCTGGCGTACGACCCGGCGTCCCCGCCGCCCCCGCCCGCCGGCCCCGACGCCGCGCAGGCGTGGAGCGAGCCCGTCCCGTCGCGGCGCGGGCCGCGACGGTTCAACGCGACCCCGATCGTCCTCGTGCTCGTCCTGGCCCTCGTGGTGGGCGGCGTCGTCTGGGCCGTCAACACGGCTTTCGACGGTTTCGGGCCCGCCGTGCAGACGAACGAGCCCACCGCGGGCGGGTCGGAGGCACCGGCCGAGGGCGGTGAGGGCACCGGCTCCGGCGGGGAGGAGGCCCCTGCCGCACCCGAGGTCCGCCCGATGATCGCGTCCGGCACCGCGCTCGACCCCGAGGGGAACGCCGCCGGCAACAACGACGGCGAGCACCCGGAGCTCGCGTCGCTGGCCTACGACCAGCAGCCGGACACGACGTGGATCTCGCGCCGCTACAACGCGGCCGACTTCGCCGGGCTGCGCTCGGGGATCGGCTTCGCCGTCACCCTCGAGGAGAAGGCGCCCGTCTCGTCGATCGTCATCGACACCGCGACGAACGGCGGCAACGTCGAGATCCGCGCGACGAGCCCCGACACCCCGACCGAGGGCACCGTGCTCGCGTCCGGGCCGCTGTCACCCGGCGCCACGTTCACGTTCGAGCAGCCGGTCGAGGCCGAGTCCATCGTCCTGTGGTTCACCGAGCTGCCGCAGAACCCGGCCGGCGAGTTCCGCGCGGAGATCAACGAGATCCTCGTCTCCTGACGTCGTGGGGGCCCGACGCGCACCGGGTCCCCACGGTCCGCCGCGCCCCGCCGTCGCGCTCGTGCCCGCCCGCAGTCCTCGTCGTGGACGCGCCCGACGTGTCCGGTCGCTCCGGCGCCGGGTCGGCCGTGGAGCGCGCGCCGGGTCGCGGCGGTCGGCGCGCCGGGGCGTCGAAGACCGCCGCCGCGGTGGGACGGGAGCCGGTCGGATCGCACCCACGGTGAGCCGAGCGCCCGTCGACCGGCGAACCCCCGTACCGTGGAACAGAAGCCGCCCCGGCGGCGTTCACACTCTCGCGTGGTCGGCCGCCACGCATCGAGCATCCGAGGAGCAGCACGTGACCGAGCAGTCAGCCGTCCAGAACCTGATCATCGTCGGGTCCGGTCCCGCCGGGTACACCGCGGCGATCTACGCGGCGCGCGCGGGCCTGGCCCCGCTGGTGCTCGCGGGGTCGGTCACCGCCGGTGGTGCGCTGATGAACACCACCGAGGTCGAGAACTTCCCCGGGTTCCCCGACGGGATCATGGGCCCCGAGCTCATGGACCACATGCAGAAGCAGGCCGAGCGCTTCGGCGCGCGCATCGAGTGGGACGACGCCACGCTGCTCGACCTGGAAGGGCCGGTCAAGACCGTCGTGACGGGCAACGGCGACACCTACCGCGCCCGCGCCGTCATCCTCGCGACCGGGTCCGCGTACCGCGAGCTCGGGCTGGACGACGAGAAGCGCCTGTCCGGCCGCGGCGTGTCCTGGTGCGCGACGTGCGACGGCTTCTTCTTCCGCGACCAGCACATCGCGGTCGTCGGTGGCGGCGACTCGGCGATGGAGGAGGCCACGTTCCTCACCCGTTTCGCCGAGAAGGTGACGCTGGTGCACCGTCGCGACGAGCTGCGCGCGTCGAAGATCATGGCCGACCGCGCGCTCAACGACCCGAAGATCGAGTTCGCCTGGAACAGCGAGGTCGCCGGGATCGAGGGCGACAAGAAGGTCGAGGGCGTGACGCTGCGCGACACCGTCACCGGTGAGGAGCGCGAGCTCCCCGCCACGGGCCTGTTCGTCGCGATCGGCCACGAGCCCCGCACCGAGCTCGTCAAGGGGCAGATCGACCTGGACGACGAGGGCTACATCCAGGTCGTCGGGCGCACCACCGCGACCAACCTCGAGGGCGTGTTCGCGTGCGGCGACGCGGTCGACCACACCTACCGCCAGGCGATCACCGCAGCCGGCTCGGGTTGCTCGGCCGCCCTCGACGCGCAGCGCTACCTCACGGAGCTCGCGGACGCGGCGGGCCTCGCGGACCTGGCCGGCACCCCGCAGACGCCAAACCCCGACGAGCTGCCCGAGGCGCTCGCCGAGCTCCAGGCCTGACCCCGCACCGCAGCCACCGACGTCCCCAGGAGGTACACCATGTCGACCGTCCCCGTCACCGACGCCACCTTCCGCGCGGAGGTCCTCGAGTCCGACGTCCCCGTCCTCGTCGACTTCTGGGCGACCTGGTGCGGCCCGTGCCGCCAGGTCGCGCCGATCCTCGAGGAGCTCGCCGAGGAGTACGACGGCAAGATCAAGATCGCCAAGCTCGACACCGACGCGAACCCCGAGACGACCGCCGCCTACGGCATCGTGTCGATCCCGACGCTCAACGTCTACGTCGGAGGCGAGCTGCAGAAGTCGATCATCGGGGCGCGCCCCAAGCGCGCGCTCACGGAGGAGATCGACGCCGTCCTCGCCACGACCGTCTGAGCCGTCGCCTCCGCGACAGCACCGACCGCGAGCGACCTCGCACCACGCACGCCGGAGGGCGGGCCACCAGCACGGTGGTCCGCCCTCCGGCGTCTTCACGCGATCCCCCGATCCTCCGTGCCACACTGGGGATCGTGACTGGACCGACGACTCCCTCGCAGCAGCCCGCTCCCAGCGGCACCCGCCTCGACCCGTGGTTCGGTGCCTACGCAGAGCGAGCGCACGGGATGCGAGCGTCGGAGATCCGCGCGCTGTTCTCGGTCGCGAACCGGCCGGAGGTCGTGTCGCTCGCCGGCGGCATGCCGTACCTCGAAGGCCTCCCCCTCGACCAGATCGCCGACACCATGCAGCGCCTCGTCGCGACGCGCGGTGCCACGGCGCTGCAGTACGGCTCCGGCCAGGGCGACGAGACCCTGCGCGAGCGCATCCTCGACGTCGTGCGGATGGAGGGCATCGAGTGCCACCCCGACGACGTCGTCGTGACGACCGGTTCGCAGCAGGCGCTCGACCTCGTCACACGGATCTTCGTCGACCCGGGCGACGTGGTCGTCGCGGAGGCGCCGAGCTACGTCGGGGCGCTGGGCGTGTTCCGCTCGTACCAGGCCGACGTCGTGCACGTGCCCCTCGACGAGCACGGGCTCGTCCCGGAGGCGCTGGAGGAGACGCTCGCGCGCCTCGCCGCCGACGGGCGTCGCGTCAAGCTGCTCTACACCGTGCCCAACTTCCACAACCCCGCCGGCGTGACCCTCACCGCCGAGCGCCGCCCGCGCATCCTCGAGATCGCGCAGCGGTACGGCGTCCTCGTCATCGAGGACAACCCGTACGGGCTCCTCGGCTTCGACGGCCAGACGCTCCCCGCGCTGCGGTCGCTCGACGAGGACGGCGTCCTCTACCTCGGGTCGTTCTCGAAGACCTTCGCCCCGGGCTACCGCGTCGGCTGGGTCGTCGCGCCGCACGCCGTCCGCGAGAAGCTCGTGCTCGCGAGCGAGTCCGCGATCCTGTGCCCGTCGAACGCGTCGCAGCTCGCCATCGCCGCCTACCTCGACACGTGCGACTGGAAGGGCCAGATCAAGCAGTTCCGCGAGCTCTACCGCGAGCGACGCGACGCCATGATCGGCGCCCTCGCCGAGCACCTCCCCTCGGCGCGCTGGACCGTGCCGGACGGCGGCTTCTACACGTGGGTCCAGCTCCCCGACGGGCTCGACGCGCGCTCCATGCTCCCCCGCGCGGTCACCGCGCGCGTCGCCTACGTCCCCGGCACCGCGTTCTACGCCGACGGCACGGGCGCGAGCCACGTGCGCCTCTCCTACTGCTTCCCCACCCCGGAGCGGATCCGTGAAGGCGTCCGCCGCCTCGCGGGCGTCGTGAACGCCGAGCAGGAGCTCGTCGAGATCTTCGGCACCAACGCCGAGCTCGACCCCGACGTCACGGACGTCGAGAACCCCTCGCCGAACCTGGCCTGAAGCACCTCACCACACGACGCCGCTCCCGCCCCGACCGGGCGGGAGCGGCACCGAACAGGAGTCCGTCACCAGTGGACACGACCACGGGCAGCCCGACGACGACCGGCGCAGCCGACAGCACGACCTCGACGGACGCGCAGCGCCCTGACCAGCACCTTCACCTCCTCCGGCCCGACGACGACGTCCCTCCCGGCGGGCACGTCGCCATCCTCGCGGGCGGCCTCTCGCACGAGCGCGACGTCTCGCTCCGGTCCGGCCGCCGGGTGGCGGAGAGCCTCCGCGCCGCCGGTCTCGAGGTGACCGTGCACGACGTCGACGCCGACCTCCTGCCCTTTCTCGAGTCCGCGCGCCCCGACGTCGTCTGGCCGCTGCTCCACGGCGCGAGCGGAGAGGACGGTTCCATCCGCGACGTCCTCGAGCTCGTCGGGGTGCCCTACGTCGGGACGGGCCCGCGGGAGAGCCGCACCGCCTGGAGCAAGCCCGTCGCGAAGAACGTCGTCCTCGGCGCCGGCCTGTGCACCCCCGAGTACGTCACCCTCCCCCAGAGCCTCTTCCGCGAGCTCGGGGCCCAGCCCGTGCTCGACGCGGTCGTCGCACGCCTCGGGCTCCCGCTCGTCGTGAAGCCGACGCACGGCGGGTCGGCGCTCGGCGTGACGCTCGTCGAGCGAGCCGACCAGCTTCCTCGCGCCATGGTGGACTGCTTCGCGTATGGGGAGGTCGCGCTCATCGAGCAGGCCGTCCGGGGCGTCGAGCTGGCCGTGAGCGTCGTCGACCTGGGCCGCGGCCCGGAGGCGCTGCCGCCGGTCGAGATCGTCACGACCGGACCGTACGACTTCGACGCGCGCTACAACCCCGGCCGCACCGAGTACTTCGCGCCGGCCCGGCTCGACGACGACATCCTCGGCGTCGTCCGCGAGGTCGCTGTCCGGGCACACACCGCGCTCGGTCTCCGCGACCTGTCGCGCACCGACGTCATCCTCGACGCCGACGGGGTCGTGCAGTTCCTCGAGGTCAACGTCGCCCCGGGCATGACGGAGACGTCCCTGCTCCCCCAGGCAGCCCGCGCGGCGGGGCTCGACCTCGGGCACCTCTACCGGTCGCTCGTCAACACGCACGTCCGGCACTGATTCGTCCTCTGCGAGACTGGCAACGCCGCTGTTTCACGTGAAACAGCGGCGTTGCCTGTCTCCGCCCCTTCTCCACCGTGAGTGGAGCGAGGCCGGGGCCTGGGACGCTGACGGCTCCTCGCTGTCGGGCGACCAGGACGACGCCTCGCTGGTGCAGTGACCCCCACGTGCCCGGTGTCGCACCCGCCTCCTCTACGTCCGCCTCCTCTACGTCCGCCTCGTGTCGTTGGGCTCGGTTCCGTCGCACAGCATCTACTTCTGCACCGGGGCCGGCGAGGGACACGCGGGCCCAGCTCGACGAGCGCGCCAGAAACACCGCAGGCAGCCGGGCCGTGCGCCGTGGCCCCGCGCCGGACTTACGCGTCTCGGGTCTCGGGTCTGGCGTCTCGCGTCTGGCGTCTGGCGT